>CAYPQR010000575.1:0-2229 GCA_964412865.1 uncultured Intrasporangiaceae bacterium | reverse complement strand
CGCGATGGCGACCGTGGTCCTGATCGGCACGATGGACACCAAGGGTGAGGAGTATGCCTGGCTGGCCGGCCAGATCCGTGGCCACGGCGCCCAGGCGGTGCTGATGGACGTGGGCACCTTCTCGGACGCTCAGGCCGACATCACACCCGCCGAGGTGGCTGAGGCAGCGGGCCACGACCTTGCGCAGTTGCGCGAGAGCGGCGACCGGGGCGCCGCCATGGACGCGATGGCCGATGGGTCGGCGAGCATCCTGCTGCGCCTGTATGAGGACGGCACGGTCGACGGCGTGCTCGCACTCGGTGGATCCGGGGGCTCGTCGGTGGCCTCCCGGGCGATGCGCGCCCTGCCGGTCGGGGTGCCGAAGCTGCTCGTGTCCACGATGGCGGCGGGCGACGTCGCCCCCTACGTCGGCGAATCCGACGTCACCATGATGTATTCGGTGGTGGACGTCGCCGGGATCAACTCCGTCTCGGCGCAGGTGTTCGGCAACGCCGCCGCAGCGATCGCGGCGATGGCCGCCGCCGAGGAGTCCCGGCGCCAGACCCCCGAAACCGACCACAGACCGCTCGTCGGACTGTCGATGTTCGGGCTGACCACGCCCGCGGTGGACGAGGCACGCGCCGAGCTGGTCGGGCTCGGCTACGAACCACTGGTTTTTCACGCCACCGGCGCCGGCGGACGGGCGATGGAGAAGCTCGCCACCGACGGCCGACTGGCGGGCGTGCTCGACCTGACCACCACCGAGCTCGCGGACGACCTGGTCGGCGGTGTGCTCAGCGCCGGCCCTCACCGGCTGGAAGCGGCCGGTGCCGCCGGCATACCGCAGGTGGTGTCCCTCGGCGCCCTCGACATGGTCAACTTCGGGCCCCGCGAACTCGTCCCCGAGCGCTTCGCCGACCGCACCTTCGTGGTGCACAACCCGACCGTCACGCTGATGCGCACGACGCCGGCCGAAAACGCCGAGCTGGGGCGCCGCATCGGCGCCAAACTCGCTGCGGCCTCCGGGCCCGTCACGCTCTTGCTGCCCCTGCGCGGACTGAGCGGGATCGACGCCGACGGCAAGCCGTTTCACGATCCCGATGCGGACGCAGCCCTGTTCGACGCGGTGCGAGCCGCCGCAGGCTCCACCGTCGAGGTGGTCGAGATCGACCAGCACATCAACGATCCCGGCTTCGGCCGCGACGCCGCCCGACGACTGCACGCGCTGATCACCGGGCGCCACTGACCACGCAAGCCACGGGTATGAAGGAGCAACACATGGATCGCAGCACCGCACTGGCCCGACTGCGCGACACCGCCGCCTCCGGCAGGCCGATCATCGGCGGTGGAGCCGGCACGGGGATCTCGGCGAAGTCCGCCGAGGCCGGCGGGATCGACCTGATCATCATCTACAACTCCGGCCGCTACCGGATGGCCGGCCGTGGATCCCTCGCCGGCCTGATGGCATACGGCGACGCCAACGCCATCGTGATGGAGATGGCGAACGAAGTGCTCCCCGTCGTCACCGACACCCCGGTCCTCGCGGGAGTCAACGGCACCGACCCGTTCCGCGTCATGGGCCGCTTCCTCGACGAGGTGAAGGACGCCGGATTCGCCGGAGTGCAGAACTTCCCGACGGTCGGCCTCATCGACGGGGTGTTCCGCTCCAACCTGGAGGAGACCGGGATGGGCTATGACCTCGAGGTCGACATGATCAGGGCAGCCCACGAGCGCGACCTGCTCACGGCGCCATACGTATTCGACGTGGACCAGGCACGTGCCATGGCCGGGGCCGGCGCCGACATACTCGTGCCGCACATGGGGTTGACCACGAAGGGCTCGATCGGCGCCTCGACGGCGCTGTCGCTGGACGAGTGCGTGGGTCGCGTCCAGGCCATGCATGACGCTGCCGTTGCGGTCAACCCGGAGGTGATGGTGCTCTGTCACGGTGGGCCGATCGCCGAACCCGAGGATGCGCAATACGTGTTGGAACGCACCGACGGCGTCGTCGGGTTCTTCGGCGCCAGTTCGATCGAGCGTCTCCCGACCGAGATCGCCATACGTGAACAGACCGAGAGGTTCAAGTCCCTCACCTTCGACAGTCACGAGTAGGAGCAGCCGATGACGACACACAGCACGCAGCGGGAACTGCGCACCGAGACCTTCGCCTGGGGCTCGATCAAGTGGAGCGTGACCTCGGACATCTTTCCCGGCGCCCCGATCACCGTCGGCGAGGTGGTGATCAACCCG
>CAYPQR010000574.1:0-2230 GCA_964412865.1 uncultured Intrasporangiaceae bacterium | reverse complement strand
GCGCCGTACCCGCAGCGACGATTGGCGTAAAGTCGGGCGAAACGGCGCTAAATCCCGCCAAAACTTGGGCCGGTATGGTCCACTGGGCTGCATTGGGGCCCGCCCCGCAGCAGTACCGAAGAACCGGTGGTCCGGGTGACCGGCCACACAGATGAACACGAGACAGGACATTCATGAACCGCACTGACCTCGCGAGCACCATCGCACAGCGCACCGGCGTCAGCGTCAAGGACGCTACGGCCGTCATCGGCGGCCTCAACGACGTCATCCTCGAGGCCGTCGGCCGTGGTGAGAAGGTCCAGCTCCCGGGCCTGCTGACCATCGAACGAGTCGAGCGCGCCGCACGCACCGGCCGCAACCCTCAGACCGGCGAAGAAATCCAGATCCCGGCATCGCACGCAGCCAAGGTCACCGCAGGCAGCAAGCTGAAGTCCGCTGCCAAGGGCAAGTGACCTGCCAGAGCAGATCACGAAGGGAGCCCGCACCGACTCGGTGCGGGCTCCCTTCGTCTGTGTCGAGCGATCGGTGCGTGACCGGGTCGGGTGACGATCGGCGAACCGCTCGATCGTCATCACTGCGCAGGCGGCCATCGGCTGCCAGACTGACAGATGGAGACGATCATGCGTTACACGCTGCTGATGCACTACCGGGAGCCGGCCGAAGGCGAGATCCCGGAGGACGACCTGGCCGAGGCCATGCGGTCCTTCGATGCCTACGGCAAGGCCCTGGAGAAGGCCGGCGTCCTGCGGTCGGCCGACGTGCTGCACCCGACCACGGCCACCACCACCGTCACGCGCCGGAGCGGGTCACTGCAGGTGCAGGACGGTCCGTTCGCCGAGACGAGGGAGGCGCTCGCCGGTGTCTTCGTCATCGACGTGCCCGACCTGGATGCCGCCATCGGCTGGGCTGAGAAGTGCCCCGGCGCGGCCTGGGGCACGCTCGAGGTCCGACCGGTCGCCACGGCCTTCATCGACGGGGCATGGACCCGCTGACCGCTCCCCGGGGAGCGCGGGCTCCCGAGGCGGCCGCGATCGCGGCGCGCGACAGTTACGGGCGGCTGCTCGCCCTGCTCGCCGCCTCGTCGCGCGACGTGTGCGCCGCCGAGGACGCGCTCGGTGACGCCTTCGAGCGGGCCCTGTGCACCTGGCCGGCCGAGGGTGTGCCCGACCGGCCGGACGCCTGGCTGCTGACCGTCGCCCGCAACAGGCTGCGTGACCGGTGGAAGTCCGCCGAGGCGCGGCGCACCCGACCCCTCGACCTCGAGCGCGACGCGCCGATACACCTCGATCGGGTCGACGTCGACGCGATCCCCGACCGGCGCCTCGAGTTGATGCTCGTCTGCGCGCATCCCGCCATCGATCGTCTGATGCACACGCCGCTCATGCTCAACACCGTGCTCGGGTTCACCGCCGGGCAGATCGGCCAGGCCTTCTCGATCTCTACGCCGGCGATGGCCACCCGCCTCACCCGCGTCAAACAACGCATCCGGCGAGCCGGCATACCCTTTCGGATCCCCGACCGTGCAGACCTTCCCGACCGTATGGCCGCCACGCTGGAAGCCGTCTACGGTGCGTACGTCATCGAATGGTCGACCGCCGGGCGTCGGCCCCGAGGGTCGCTGCCGCCGGAGGCGTCCCACCTGGCGGAGGTGCTCTGCACCGTCGCGCCACGCGACCCCGAGGCGCACGGCCTCGCGGCGCTGGTGCACCTCTCGGCCGCCCGTGCCCCCGCACGCGTCGATCGGCAGGGCCGGTTCGTGCCGCTGCCCGAGCAGGACGAGACGGCCTGGGACGACGAGCTCATCCAACGAGCACACGCACACCTGCGCGCGGCCTACGCGCAGGGCTCGGTCGGGCGGTTCCAGCTGGAGGCGGCGATCCAGGCGGTGCACTGCTCACGACGCGAGACCGGAGTCACCGACTGGCCGACCCTGCTCGAGTTGCATCGCACGCTGCAGGGACGGTTCCCATCGCTCGGTGGCAGCGTCGCCCTCGCGGCGGTCGTCGCCGAGGTCGAGGGACCGCAGGCCGGTCTGCGTGCGCTGGACCGGGCCGCGGACCACATCGATCCGACCGCGCTGCGAAGGTTTCAGCCAGCCTGGGCGACACGCGCGCACCTGCTCGGGCGACTGGGTCGGCACCAGGAGGCGGCGACCGCATACGAACGCGCCATCGCACTGACGCACGACGCCGCAGAGCGACGGCACCTCATGGACCGGCGGGACGACCAG
>CAYPQR010000573.1:0-2237 GCA_964412865.1 uncultured Intrasporangiaceae bacterium | reverse complement strand
GGGTCACGGCACCGAACCGGGTCGCGGCCCAGCGCACCGCGGGGGTCGTGACGAAAGTCACGATCCCCGCGACGACGCAGATCAGGAGGTATTCACGCACGAGACTCGGGCAACCTACTCGGGCGAGCCCGCCTGGCCGGTGGCGCCGGCGGCCTTGCCCAGATCGATGGCAGCGGGCTCCTGAGCATCGGCTTCGGACTCATCGCCCGTCCCGGGAGCGGCGTCGGACTCCGGCTCGTCCTCGGACCCGGGGTCGTCCGCGCCGGTGTCGGGCTCGTCATCGGGCACTGCGTCGTCCTCGCCGAACTCGTCGCCGGCCGGTGCATCCTCCTCGGGCACGATGAGCTCGACGCCGGCCAGCACCTCGCGCAGCTTGTCGGCCGGCACGGCGCCCTGGCGCAGCACGACCGGGTCGGCCTTCGTGCAGTCGAGGATGGTCGACGGTTCCTGGTCGGCCCGTGGTCCGCCGTCGAGATAGACGTCGACGGCCGGGCCGAGCGCGAATCCGGCCTCGGTCACGGTCGTGGCGGCCGGCTTGCCGCTCTGATTGGCCGAACTGACCGCCGTCGGACCGCATTCGCCCAGGAGTGCGAGCGCGACGTCGTCGTCCGGCATACGCAGCGCCACCGTGCCGTTGGTGTCGCCCAGATCCCAGGCGAGGGAGGGCTGGGCGCGGAAGATCAGAGTCAGCCCGCCGGGCCAGAAGGCGTCCATCAACCGGCGGGCATACGAGGGAATGGACATCGCCAGACCGTCGACCGTGCGCGCGTCCGGGATCAACACCGGCGGCGGCATGTCGCGCCCCCGCCCCTTGGCGGCGAGCAGGGCGGTCACACCGGTCACGCTGAAGGCGTCGGCGCCGATGCCGTAGACCGTATCGGTCGGCAGGACGATGCACTCGTCGTCGGCGAGGGCCAGCTTGGCCGCCGCGACGCCTTCCTCGAGCCCTTCGGGGGTTGTGCAGTCGAAGACCGGGCTCACCCGTCACTCCTTGAACTGGAACGGACACAGATGCAGCCAGTCTCCCGCACCTGGCTGTGCCCGCGAAACATACCCCGCCCATGTCATGGGGCGGGCACGAGCGGCGAGCGACGGGGGCGCTCAGCCCTGGCCACCTATCGTGGCCTCGCACTCGTGCAACACGTCGACCGTGCGAAAGCCGAACTGCTCGTTGGTGCGCAGCATCGGCCCGTTGGTGACGGCCGTCCAGGTCTGCACCCACCGGCGATGACGCATCAGTGCCTCCGGCAGCCGCGCGAGCGCGGTGAGGTTCGCCGACTTCAGTGCGAGGCCGAGCCGGTGCCCGCGATGGCGACGGTCGACAAGGGTGTCCTCCTGCACGACGAACTCCGGCTCGTCCCGCGACACCAGCATCTCGGTGTACCCGGCGCCGAGGCCCGTCGGGTCGAGCGCCATCGATCGCACGAGCACCCATCCCGCACCGGTCATCCGCTCCTCGATCTCGCGGACCCTGGCGACGTCGACCTGGCGCGGAGTGCGCGTCATCTGCCCCGACGGCACGTCCTCGTTCATCATCGTGGTCAGGCGAGCGAACTCCGCCGCGTGCTCCTGCGGGCACGCGTCGACCCACGACACCACGCTGTATGACGTCTCGTCCGGCCGGTGGCGCCGCCGGCGAGCGAATTCGCCGAGATCCGGTGGCAGATCGAGAATCATCCGATTCTCGACATTGCCCGGGGTGAAGCCATGGGTCGTCGCGAAATGACCCGCGGGCGTCCGGGAGAACTCCTCGTCGGGACCCGTATACAACTCCGTCTGGGCGACGTTGCGACCCTGCTGGAGACAGCGCTTCACCGCCGCGTCCCACAGCGCGGTGCCGACGCCGCGGCCACGCTCGGTCGGAACGACTCCTAGCTCTACCTCGGCGGTGTGTGTGTCTTCATCGTCGGGCAGCACGAGTTCGAACCCGCCGACGCAGGTCCCCCGGTCGAATGCTCCGACGGCGAAGCGGCGTCGGTGTCGTGACGGGGTGGCGTGCGACGAGCGGGTCTGGTCGAGCGAAGACCACCACATCGCGTGTCGTCCCTCGAGGTAGGCGGCACGAACCGCGCCGTGCCACTGTGCGAAGTCACTCTCGTCGGTGACGGTCACTTCCCGAATCTCCATGGCGCCCAGTGGATCGTGGCGCAGGGCCCGGCGTCCATCGAATTTGCGTGCCGGCGATGTCGGCGCAGGGTGCGATGCTGCGCGGATGGAACTGACCGATCAGACACCCG
>CAYPQR010000572.1:0-2239 GCA_964412865.1 uncultured Intrasporangiaceae bacterium | reverse complement strand
CCCATCTTGCCGTATTCGCGGGTGACCGGCTGACCCTTCCACGTGTAGGTCGTGGTGTCGCCGTCGACGTGCTCCTCCACCTCGGCGGCGGGCACCGGCTGACCGCGGTGATCACGGAAGGCGTAGGCCTGCACGTAGCCCTGCGCGAAGTAGCGCTTGAACGGCTCCTGGGAGGTGATGTGGCCCAGGTCGAACAGCACCTTGTGCCAGAAACGGGCATACAGCAGATGCAGCACCGCATGCTCGACACCGCCCACATAGAGGTCGACCCCTCCCGGATCACGGGGTCCGGCACCGGGGCCCATCCAGTAGCGCTCGCACTCGGCGTCGACGAATCGGTCGTGGTTGGCCGGGTCGCAGTAACGAATCTCATACCAGCACGAACCGGCCCAGTTGGGCATGGTGTTGGTCTCGCGGCGATATTTCTTCGGCCCGTCGCCCAGGTCGAGTTCGACCTCGACCCAGTCGCTCGCCCGGTCCAGCGGGGACTCCGGCATGGAGTCGGCGTCGTGCGGGTCGTAGGTCCTGGGCGAGTAGTCGGCGACCTCGGGCAGCTCGACCGGCAGCATCGACGCGGGCAGTGCGTGGCACACGCCGTCCTCGTCATAGACGACCGGGAACGGCTCACCCCAGTAGCGCTGCCGGCTGAACAGCCAGTCGCGCAGCTTGTAGGTGACGGTGCCCTCTCCGTGGCCGCCCTTCTCGAGGTGGGCGATGATCGCCTCCTTGGCGTCCTCGATGTGCAGCCCGTCCAGACTGATCCCGTCGGCGGTCGAATTGATCGCCGGGCCGTCTCCCACGTAGGCCTCGCCCTCGTCGTGGCCCTCCGGCGGCTGCACCGTGCGCACGATCGGCAGCTCGTATTTCTGCGCATAGGCCCAGTCGCGGGCGTCCTGGCCGGGGACGGCCATGATGGCACCGGTGCCGTAGCCCATCAGCACATAATCGGCGATGAAGATCGGGATGCGCCCTCCCGTCACGGGATTCGTCGCGAACGTGCCGGTGAACACGCCGGTCTTGGTCTTCTCGTCGGCCTGCCGCTCCAGGTCGGATCGCCGAGACGTCGCCAGCCGGTATGCCTCGACCGCGGACCGCGGGTCGCTCGCGCCGTCGGTCCAGATGTCCTTCGTGCCCTCCGGCCATGCGTCGCCGACGATCTCGTCGACCAGCGGATGCTCCGGGGCCAGCACCATGAAGGTGGCACCGAAGATCGTGTCGGGCCGAGTGGTGAACACCTCGACGCGCTGCGAGGAGCCCTCGACCGGGAAATGGATCGACGCGCCGTGCGAGCGCCCGATCCAGTTGCGCTGCATCAGTTTCACCGACTCAGGCCACTCCAGTAGATCGAGGTCGTCGATCAGCCGGTCGGCGTATGCGGTGATGCGCATCATCCACTGCGGCAGGTTGCGCTTGAACACCGGCATGTCGCCGCGCTCCGTCAGGCCCTCGTTGGTGACCTCCTCGTTGGCGACGACGGTGCCGAGGCCCGGGGCCCAGTTCACCGGCGACGCCGACTTGTAGGCCAGGCGACGGTCGTCGATCGCCTCGCGCCGCTGCGCGTCGGTCAGCTCGTCCCACGGCCGCCCGTCGGGGGTCGGGACGCTGCCGTCGCGGTATGCCGCGATCAGCTCCTCGATCGGGCGGGCACGGCCGGCACGCTCGTCATACCACGCGTTGTAGATCTGCAGGAAGATCCACTGGGTCCAGCGGTAGTAGTCGGGGTCGATGGTCGCGAACGCGCGCCGCTTGTCGTGCGAGAGGCCAAGCTGACGCAGCTGCCTGGTGTAGGTGACGATGTTGGCTTCGGTCGTCTTGCGCGGGTGCTGACCGGTCTGCACCGCATACTGCTCGGCGGGCAGCCCGAACGCGTCGAAGCCCATCGTGTAGAGCACGTTGTCGCCGGTCATCCGGCGATAGCGGGCGTAGACGTCGGTCGCGATGAAGCCGAGCGGGTGTCCGACGTGCAAACCCGCACCCGACGGGTAGGGGAACATGTCCTGGAGCATGAACTTGCGGCGGCCCGCGACGCCTTCGGGATCGGCCCACGGCCCCGACGGGTTCGGCGCCTCGAAGGTGCCCTGCTCCTCCCAGCGGTCCTGCCACCGGCGCTCGATCTGACCGGCCAGCGCTGCGTTGTAGCGGTGCTGCGGCTCGGTGTCACTCATGGTTCGTCGTCGTCCTTCGATGCTCTCTGCGGCCCTGGCGCGCGTCGGACTCGCACACAAATAGGCCCCCTGCA
>CAYPQR010000571.1:0-2243 GCA_964412865.1 uncultured Intrasporangiaceae bacterium | reverse complement strand
GCCCCCAGCCCATAGACGCAGTAGCGCATTCCGCCTCCTCGTTTCGCGACTGATCTGCCCAGACGCTAGCGCACGCGCGAGGCTGCGCCGCTCAGGGCCGTGACGGCTCCTTCGAGCAGCATCCGGACGAGGTCCGGGCGGATAGAGTGTGCATCAGAGGCCAGGGGCGGGCCGATCCGACATCTCGGATGCTGTGATGCTGGACATGGAATGCCACATGGAGGATGGAGTCGCGGATGAGTCGTGTCGCCCGAACCGATCGCACCTGGCTGGTCGCTGCGGCGGCCGCGATGTGGGGACTGGATGGCCTGCTGCGCCAGCCGCTCGCGGAGCGGATGAATCCCGCGACCGTCGTCCTGTGGGAACACATCATCGCGGTCATCGTGCTCATCCCGTTCCTCTGGGGTGCGATCAAGGTCTTCCTGCGGTGCGCCTGGCGCGATCGGGTCGCGATCATCCTCGTCGGTGCGGGAGCGTCCGCGGTCGCCACCGCGTTGTTCACCAAGTCGTTCGCGGTCGCCGCGCAGACCGGCGACTACGTGACGCCGCTGGTGTTGCAGAAGCTGCAGCCGCTGTTTGCCATCGCGATGGCCGTGTGGCTGCTGGGCGAGAGACTCCGGGCATCGTACTGGCTGTATGCCGTACCCGCGCTGATCGGCGCATGGCTGCTGACCTTCGCCGATCCGTTCGACATCAAGGTCTCGGCGCTGCAGGCGGCACTGCTGGCCATCGGCGCGGCGGCCCTGTGGGCGTCCGGGACGGTGCTCGGACGGATGGTCACCAGTGTCGTATCACCGCGCGATCTGGTGACATTGCGCTTTATCTGGGGCCTGATCGCGGCGTTCGTCGTGGCGACGCTGGTTGACGCGCCGCTGGCTCCAGGCGAGGGCAACCTGACCGGTCTGGTGCTGCTCGCGCTCATTCCCGGGCTGATCTCGCTGGGCATCTACTACGTGGCGCTGCGGGCGACCGCGGCATCGCGAGCAACACTGGCGGAAATGGCCTTTCCCGCGACGGCGGCATTCGTGGGAGTGGTGTTCCTGGGCGCCGACCTGTCGTGGTCGCAGTGGATCGGTTTCGCGATCGTGGTCGCGTCGATCACGACGCTCGGCCTGCGAGAGCGCCAGGAACAGCCGACGGTGGAGGCACCCGAGCGGGTGCGGGTCGGCTGACGACAGATCTGCGTGGCGCCGCGACGGACACCACGGCATACGACGGACGATCATCAAGGAGCACACATGGATCTGCGGATCGGATACAAGGCATCGGCCGAACAGTTCGGCCCACGTGAACTGGTCGAGTTCGCCGTGCGGGCCGAGGAGCTCGGGCTCGACAGTGTGACGGTGAGTGACCACTTCCTGCCCTGGCGCAAGAATGGTGGGCATGCGCCGTTCTCGCTGGCCTGGATGGCCGCGGTCGGGGAGCGCACGAGTCGGATCACGATCGGCACGAGCGTGCTGACGCCGACGTTCCGCTACAACCCGGCCGTGATCGCCCAGGCTTTCGCGACGATGTCGCTGCTCACGAACGGCCGGGTCATGCTCGGTGTCGGCACGGGAGAGGCGCTCAACGAGATCGCGGTGTCGGGTCGCGAATGGCCCCCGTTCAAGGAGCGTTTCGCCAGGCTGCGGGAGTCGGTGCGACTGATGCGTGCACTGTGGACGCAGGAGAGCGTCTCGTTCGACGGCGACTACTACACGACCGTCGACGCGTCGATCTATGACCGACCCGACGAGCCGGTGCCGGTCTACGTCGCGGCCGGTGGCCCGATGGTGGCCCGGTATGCGGGACGTCAGGGCGACGGGATGATCTGCACCAGCGGCAAGGGCATGGAGCTCTACACCGACAAGCTGATGCCCGCCGTCGACGAGGGCCTGGAGAAGGCCGGGAGATCGGGTGATGGCTATGACCGGATGCTCGAGGTGAAGCTGTCGTACGACCGCGATCCCGGCCGGGCACTGGAGAACTGCCGGTTCTGGGCGCCGTTGTCGCTGAGCGCGGAGCAGAAGCACAGCGTCGACTCGCCCACCGAGATGGAGCGGCTCGCCGACGAATTGCCGATCGAGCAGGTCGCCGGGCGCTGGATCGTCGCCTCCGACCCCGACGAGGTGGTCGAGGCGATCCGCCCATACGTGGATGCCGGCCTGAACCACCTGGTCGTGCACGGGCCGGGGCACGACCAGGAGCGTTTCCTCAGCCAGTTCACCGAGGATGTGGTCCCGCTGCTGCGCGAACTCGCCTGA
>CAYPQR010000570.1:0-2243 GCA_964412865.1 uncultured Intrasporangiaceae bacterium | reverse complement strand
GGCCGGAAGTGGCGCAAGGTGCCCTCGAAGACCGCGCCGAGGCGCTCGATGGCGCGGTGCGAGCGCGCATTGCGGTGGTCGCAGCGCAGTGCGACCCGGCCGACGCCGAGCTGCTCGAAGGCGTGGGCGAACAGCAGGATCTTGGCGGTCGGGTTGACGTCGCTGCCCCAGACGTCGCGCGCATAGATCGTGTTGCCGATCTCGACCTTGAGCCCGGGCACGAGGTCGTAGAACGTCGTCCGCCCGACGAACCGGCCGTCCTTCTCCACGGCGAAGGCCAGAGCGCCGGAGCGTTCGATCAGCGGCCGCAGGTGGTCGGCCATCCCGTCATCGGTGCTCGGCAGCGGCACGCTCATGCCTGCCCAGGTGTCTTCATCGACGGCAGCGCGCATGGCGGGGGCGTCGTCGACGGTCAGGGGACGCAGAGTGACCTCGCCGCGAGTGAGCCGTATGTCGTGATGCACAGGTGTCAGCGTATCCGCCGCAGCCCGCCCAGGCCTCGACACAAGCAACCGGCGGCGCGGCGTGCCGCCGACGTGTTCAGGCCGCGGTGTCGATGTGTGCGACGCGGCGATGCGCGGCCAGCCGCTCGATGAAGTCGTCCGGGTCGTCGACCGTGATGCTGAGCGTGTCGATGAGATCGCTGTCCGCCGCCGGCGGGATCACCGTGACCGGCTCTCGACGGTCGAGTGTGAGCTCGACGTCGGCGTCGCCGTGCGCCAGCAGCATCCTGCGGCCGGCCCGATCGACCCTGGGCCCGGAGCGACCGAAGCTCGGTCGGACGACGCGCCGTGCCCCGCTGATCGCAGCCGTCGGGACGAGGATCTCGGTGAAGACGCCGTCGCGTATGCGCAGCACGCCGCCCTGGATCACGTGCGGCCGGGTGGCGAACGCGGCGACCATGCCCGCGAGTGCGAGCACGGCATACAGGTGTATGGCGAGCGACACGGCGAGCCAGACTCTCTGCTGCACGGTCAGGGCGAGGACGAGTTCGGCGGCGGCGCCCTCGACGACGACCAGCGCCACTGCCATCCACAGCAGGGGCCGCAACCGGCCGTCGTATCGGAATGCCGCGGGCACTCGCCTCCCGTCGTGGCGGCCGGTGATCCAGCGGGCGAGACTGACCCACAACCGCGGCTCGATCAGCAACAGATGGGCCGCGCGCCGCGGGATCATCGCGGCCAGGCCGTCCTCGGCGGCCACCCACCCGTCGACGCCGGACGCCCGGCCCGTGCGGAACCGCCGGAGCGCGACGACCGAGCGCCCGGCGACGGTCACCGCCAGCACGATCTCGACACCGATCACCACGACGATCGCGGTCTGCAGAGAGATCAGGCCGGACCACACCAGCGCGATCTCGATGGCCACCAGCACCGGCGTCGCCCAGGGCCCGGCGGCACGAAGCGCGCGGGCGATCATGACGACGCCTGCTTCCAGCCCGCAAACACCAGGGACAGGCAGCGTGCCTGGGCCGGGTCCATGCCGCTGCGCAGCACCGTCAGCAGCCGGTCTGCGGCCTCCGGGTCGCCGGGGCCGTCTCTGACATCGGGCGGGAGCAGCGCGAGGACCGTGTCGCCGAGCGCCGCCGCATGCGTGGCCAGCGCGTCGACGGCGGGATCGTGCGGGTCCAGCCCGGCCAGCGCGTCGAACCGCCGGCTCATCTCGGCCAGTTCCCCGGAGCTGGTTTCGTCGTCGAGCAGCCGGTGGTAGGTCGACCAGACGTCGGGCAGCAGGTGCGGGTCGGCGGATGCCTCGATCAGGTCGGCGGCCAGCCGTTCGCGTTCCATCGCCGCGCCGGCGACGTCGGCCATCCCGGACAGCCGGTCGAGCACCGCCTTCTTGCCGTCACCGTCGCCGTCGATGAGTGCGACCAGTCCGGCGAGCCTGCGGCGACGGTCCGTGATCCGTCGTTGCTGGGTCGCCAGGTCCGCGTCCAGCCCGGTGAGGATCTCCCGCATCTCGCGCCCGCCGGAGTCGGCGAGCGCGTCCCGCACCTCGTCCAGGCTCAGCCCGAGTTCGACCAGCTGCCGCACGCGCAGCAGGAGGACGACGTCACGCACGCCATACGTGCGGTAGCCGTTCGCTGCCCGCTCCGGCTCGGGCAGCACCCCGGCACGGTGGTAGTGGCGGATCATCCGCGGTGAGACACCGGCGAGCCGCGCCAGCTCCCCGATCCTCAGCGTCCCGGCATCCATACCCACATCCCACACCTTGACGTCGTGTCAAGGTCAAGCCGGCGACAT
>CAYPQR010000569.1:0-2253 GCA_964412865.1 uncultured Intrasporangiaceae bacterium | reverse complement strand
GGCCAGCTGTTTCGGGCTCCCCATCACGCCTCGGCGACTCCGGTGATGCGGTGGATCGAGAACGTCCGCGACGCATCGTCGCCGGTGACTCCCGTGGCGCGGCCACCTTCGACGCGGCGGGGTGTGAAGAGAGTGCGCCGCAGGTCACCCGAACCGTCCACGTAGCCGATCCAGACCGCGACCTGCTCGGCTGCGGCGTCCTGCAGCATGTTGAGCGTGACGGTCGGGTCGGTGGACGGTATGCGCGGCATCGCCGCCGACGGGGATCGTGCGTGGTCGGCCTCGGCGCTTCGCAGCTTCGCGATGAGTTCGTCGGCATCCGGCGGCGGCACGACGACGTGTGGCGTGCCGCGCCGGGGGACGGGTGCCCGGTGGGTCTCGGCGGCTGTGGTCACGACGCCGCCGTCCGATGTCTCGGCGACAGGCGAGTAGCGGTGCTCCCGGAGCATGTCGAGCACGGTGCCGGGTGTCGCGGACGAGACCAGCACTGTCGGAGCGATACGACGCAGTTGCAGGGGTGCCAGGCCCCGATCGGCAAGCATCGCGGAGAGCGTCGTCTCGTCGTCGCTGCGCACATAACTGTCGGCCGCTCCGACCCGTGTGCGCCCGTGCCGTCGCGCGACGTCACCGATGAGATAGCTGAGGGGTTGGGGAAGAGGTGTCGGACTGGCCTGTGCCAGCAGTGATTGGAGCTCGTCGGCGGTGATGCCGGCGTCGAGCGCGCGGCGGACGCTTGCGGACGAGAACCTGAACACGGTGGCTCCGCCGCGTGATTCGACATCGGCGGCACGATGCATGAGCCTGCGCAGGTCGTCCTCGAGCGGCCCGGGGGCTATCGCCGTGAGGTCGGCTTGAAGCAGCAACTCGCCGACAGGAGAGGGCAGTTGACCGGCGATCGCATCGTCGAGACCGTCGCCGGCGACGAGCGCGCGCCCCGCGGCCGAGAGTGCACCGCGGCCGGTCAATCCGAGCCAGGCGGCTTCTCGCAGGACGACATCGGCGCGGGTGGGCACGCCCTCGGGAAGGCGCAGTGGGCGGCTCCACCGGAGCAGCTCGTCGACGCTCGCCGTGTCTGCCACCGTGCCGGGCGGCATCGACGCCGCGACCGTCAGGACGTCGCGCCGACGGTGCCGCATCATCGGCCAATCGACACCGGGCCCGAGCACGTTGATGACACCCTGTTCGCTGGACGTGCCGGCCAGGAACGGGGCGCGAATACTCTCCCACCAGGCGGTCACGAGCAGGCTGAGGCGGTGCTGCGGGGTGGCGGCGGACCAGTCGTCATATGCGCTCGTGGGCAGCCAGGCGGGCTCGAGGCGTCCGTCGGCGGCGACGAGTCCGGCGGCGGCGGTGACCTCGATGACGAAGGCCGACAGCTCCGGTGAGGCGTCGAGTGTGGCGGTCGCGACGCGGTGGTCTCGCACGCTGAGGCCGCCCGATCGAAGGACGCGTGGCGGGTCCTTCTCCCACAACTCGGCCAATTCTTCCACGCGCCAGAGCAGTTCGAGCGACTCCGCGCCGGCCGCGGCGTCGACATCGGCGACCGGCACGACAGCATCCGGGGCTTCGGGGCGGCCCAGGGGATCGGCATACAGCTGGCCGCCGCGGAGCGCCAGGCCGACCTCACGCGGTATGACGCCGCTGTCTGCTTCGGTGCGCGTCATGATCCCTGCCTGCACCAGCTCGGAGAGGGCAGCACGCCCGGCGGCTCCGGTGAAGGCCGCCGTCGGATGGGTCCAGCGCAAACGATCCACCGCGTTGCGGGCGCTCGGAGTGAGGGAGGCGTAGGCGGCGTCGACGTCCTGGGGGATCCTCGCGCCGATCTCGGCGGCTGGTGGCCCCAGGCGTGCGGGATGGTGGATGAGTTCACCGACCGCTCTCGCGGGGCGCAGACCCTCCGGAGAGCGCCACAGCAGGGCCATCGTCCACAACTCGTCGATCAGGGGCCGCAGCCTGCGGGTCGACACCCCGAGCAGCGGCGCGGCGGCGCCGCCCGGGCCCGCGATCATGACCGCTTCGAGCGTGTGCAGCCGGTCGGCTTCCAGGCTGTCGAGGGCGCGTTGCACGCTGGCGCGGGTGGCGGCGCGCGCCGCCAGAGTCGTCAGGTCGCTCGGGGTCGGGCGCAAGAGGTCGGGGCGGTGCGTCAGCAGTGCCCGCAGGTCGGCGTCACTGCGCGCACGGATGTCCTCGGCGAAGCTGCGCGCTGATCGTGGCACCGTCCCAGCCTAGAGTCACCCCACGAAGTTCTCCGGT
>CAYPQR010000568.1:0-2259 GCA_964412865.1 uncultured Intrasporangiaceae bacterium | reverse complement strand
ACGTCGCCGACGGCCGGGCCACCCCTGAATTGATCCGACGACTGGCTGCGGAACGAGAACGACTCGACCAGGAAGTCGCCGATCTGCAGCGGATGCGCGACCGGCTGGATGCGGTCATAGGGGCGGCGACGGCCGACCTCGACACCGGCCAGATCTGCGAGCGAAGCTCCCGGGACGAGTCGACCGGCTCGGCGGCGCCACGGTTCAGCCGAGTGCCAGCTCCCGGCGCACGACGACGGCAAGCTCCTGCGCGATCTGATCGGCCCGGTCGGCCGAATCGGCCTCGACCATGACCCGCACCAGCGGCTCGGTGCCCGACTTGCGCAACAGCACCCTGCCCCGGTCACCCAGCGCCGCCTTGGCGGCACGGACGGCCGCTTGGACCACCTTGTGGTCGTCCACGGCGTGCTTGTCGACGTCGGGCACGTTGACCAGCTTCTGCGGCAGCTTGACCATGCAGGACGCCAGGTCGGCCAGCGACTTGCCGGTCGCCGCGACGCGCGACGCCAGCGTGAGACCGGTGAGGACACCGTCGCCCGTCGTGCCGTGCTCCAGCATGATCACGTGACCCGACTGCTCGCCGCCCAGGCTGAAGCCGCCCGACCTCATCTCCTCCAGCACATAGCGGTCGCCGACCGCCGTCTGCACCACGTGGATGTTCTCGCGCTGCATCGCATGCAGCATGCCCAGGTTGCTCATCACCGTCGCGACGAGCGTGTTGCCGGCGAGCGCGCCGCGCTCCTTGAAGTCGATCGCGAGGATCGCCATGATCTGGTCGCCGTCGACGAGTTCACCGCCGCGGTCGATGGCCAGGCAGCGATCTGCGTCGCCGTCGAAGGCGAGGCCGAAGTCCGCACCGGCCCGTAGCACCGCCTCGCGCAGATGCTCCGTGTGCGTGGAGCCGTATCCGTCATTGATGTTCAGACCGTCCGGGTCGGCGCCGATCACCTCCACCTGCGCCCCGGCCCGCGAGAACACCTGGGGCGCCACCGCGCTCGCCGCGCCGTTGGCGGTGTCGAGCACGATGTGCAGGCCGTCGAGCCGGTGCGGGAGCGTGCCGAGCAGGTAGTCGACATACTGCTGTGCACCCTCCCCGTATCCCACGATGCGCCCGACGGTGCTGCCGATCGGGCGCTCCCAGACATCCTGGAGGTGGGCCTCGATCGCGTCTTCTGTCGCGTCGGGCAGCTTGTGGCCACCGCGCGAGAAGAACTTGATGCCGTTGTCGGCCATCGGATTGTGCGACGCCGACAGCATGACCCCAAGATCGGCGCCGGTGGCGGCCGTCAGGTGGGCGATGGCGGGCGTCGGCAGCACGCCCGCGTCATAGACGTCGACACCCGCCGACGCGAGTCCGGCGACCGTCGCGGCCTCCAGGAACTCCCCCGAGGCGCGCGGGTCGCGGCCGACGACGGCGCGGAGGCGATGCCCGTCGAATTCCCCCTCGCTCGACAGCACGTGGGCCGCCGCGACCGACAGCCCGAGCGCCAGCTCCGCCGTGACGTCCTTGTTGGCTACTCCCCGCACCCCGTCGGTGCCGAACAGGCGACCCATGAACCACTACCTTCGCTCGGGAGCCGGCCCACCGGCTCGGGTCTTCCACGCTAGTACAGAGGCCCTGGACCTCCCTGAGAAAAGAGAGATCCAGGGCCACCTTGCCGTCCCCACCAGGGGCGGGAACGTCAGCGCTTGCTGTACTGCGGCGCCTTGCGGGCCTTCTTCAGACCGGCCTTCTTGCGCTCCGGGACCCGCGCGTCGCGGGTGAGGAATCCGGCCTTCTTCAAGGTCGCGCGGTTCAGTTCGGGGTCGACGCCGTTGAGCGAGCGCGCGACGCCGAGACGGACGGCGCCGGCCTGGCCCGAGGGGCCGCCGCCGGCCACGCGCACGAGCACGTCATAGGAGCCGTCGAGCTCGAGGGCCTTCAGCGGGTCGTTGACGATCTGCTGGTGCACCTTGTTCGGGAAGTACTCGGTCAGGCTGCGGCCGTTGATCTTCCACTCGCCGGTGCCCGGGACGATGCGCACCCGCGCGATCGCGCGCTTGCGGCGGCCGGTGCCCGAGCCGGGGGCGGACGCGCTGGGGCGCTGGACCGGAGCGTCGGCCGGCTCGGACGACTCCGAGGTGTATGAGGTCAGCTGCGGCTCGTCCGCCTCGAGGGCTTCGTTGCCGGTGGTCTGGTCTGCCACGGTTCTCCTTGAATGTGGTTCTGCGAAGTCGGGTCGCGTCTTACTGCGCGATCTGCGAGATCTCGTACGGGAC
>CAYPQR010000567.1:0-2259 GCA_964412865.1 uncultured Intrasporangiaceae bacterium | reverse complement strand
CCCATCCGCGAGATGAAGGTCAGCCGTCCCGGCCGGCGCTCGGGGTCGAGCCGGTCGATCAGCCGCAGCACGTCGTCGGTGTCAGTCGTCGGGCCGAGTTTCACACCGATCGGGTTCTGGATGCGCGAGACGAAGTCGACATGCGCGCCATCGAGCTGCCGGGTGCGCTCACCGACCCACAGGAAGTGGCCGGACACGGCATACGGCAGGTCGGAGCGGGAGTCGATCCGGGTGAGCGGCCGCTCGTAGTCGAGCAGCAGTGCCTCGTGGCTGGAGAAGAACTCCACCGTGCGCATGGCATCGAAGTCGACACCGCAGGCCGCCATGAACTTCATCGCGCGATCGATGTCCTGCGCCGTCGACTCGTACCGCGCGTAGGCACCGTTGGCGATGAATCCGCGGTTCCACTCGTGCACGTGGCGCAGGTCGGCGAAACCGCCCATGGTGAAGGCGCGCACGAGGTTCAGGGTCGACGCGCTGGTGTGGTAGGCCCGCAACAGCCGCTGCGGATCGGGTGTGCGCGCCTGCCGGTTGAACGCGAAGTCGTTGACCATGTCGCCGCGGTATGCCGGCAGGGTCACGTCGCCGCGCACCTCGGTGTCCTTGCTGCGCGGCTTGGCGAACTGGCCGGCGATCCGGCCGAGCTTGACCACGGGTGTGCTCGCTCCGTAGGTGAGCACGGCGGCCATCTGCAGGATCGTCTTGACACGGTCGCGAATGTTGTCGGCCGTCGCCGCCGCGAAGGTCTCGGCGCAGTCGCCGCCCTGCAGCACGAACGCCTCGCCGTGCGCCGCCGCGGCGAGCCGCTCACGCAGGTCGTCGCACTCTCCCGCGAAGACCAGGGGCGGCGATGCCGCCAATTCAGCGCGGGCGCGCTCGATCTCCCCTTGGTCGGGCCAGACCGGCTGCTGGGCTGCGGGAAGGTCCGGCCACTCGAGACCCCCGGAGAAGATGGCTGTTCTGGTCGGCGGATCGATACGGCTGGCGGTGCTCACGACCTATAGGTTACGTCCCGGGGCGATACCGCCGACCCCATGCCCACGACACGGACACCGGTCAGTGATCGCTCGTGGCCTGCTCATCCTGCGAGAGATCCTCGGCCCCATCCTGACGCGACGTCGTTGCCGCCGCAGGGTGACGACGCTGTTGCACCTGCTGTTGCACCTGGCTGGCCAGTGCGGCCGCTCCCGCGACGGCGCCGCCACCCAGCTCACGCGCCTTGGCCGCGAGCCGGTCCTTGACGGTGGACGCGTAGACGTCGACGTATTCCTGCCCCGACAGGAGCATCAGCTCATACATGATCTCGTCGGTGATCGACCGCAGCACGAATCGGTCGTTCTCCATCCCCTCATACCGGGAGAAGTCCATCGGCTTGCCGAACTTCACTCGTGGCCGGGTCAGCCGGCCGAAGATCTTGCCCGGAGGGGCCAGCTCGTCGGTGCCCATGACCACGACCGGGATGAGCGGCACCCTGGCCTCCAGCACCATGCGCGCGACCCCGGTCTTGCCCTTGTAGAGCCGGCCGTCGGGCGAGCGGGTGCCCTCCGGATAGATGCCGAACAACTCACCGCTCTCGAGGATGCGCAGCCCTGTCGCGATGGCGCCGGCCGCCGCGGATCCGCTGCTGCGATCGATCGGCACCTGGCCCGCTCCGGCGAAGAACGCGCGCTGCACGAAGCCCTTGACACCGGTGCCGGTGAAATACTCCGCCTTCGCCACGAAGGTGACCCGGCGCGGTATCGCCAACGGCATGAACAGCCAGTCGGCGTACGACAAGTGGTTGCTCGCCAAGATCGCGGGCCCCTCCGCAGGCACGTTCTCGGCGCCCTCGGCCGTCGGCCGGAAGACGAGCTTCAGCACCGGGCCGACCAGCACCCATTTGAGCAGCCAATAGAACAACGTCTCTCCCGTCTCGTCCGCGGTGAAACCCTACGACAGCTACGCAGGACTTGTCGTCAGGTGACAAGATAAAGGGTATGGACATTCTGCCCGGCGCCGCGCCGTTCTCCCACGACGGCACCCGCACCGGGGTCCTCGTCTGTCACGGGTTCACCGGCACCCCGCAGAGCATGCGGCCGCTGGCCGAGCGCTTCGCACGGGAGGGCCTGACGGTCCGGCTGCCACGACTGCCGGGCCACGGAACGACCTGGCAGGATCTGAACCGCACCCGATGGACCGACTGGTATGCCTGCGTGGACGCCTCCCTCACCGAACTGGCCGCGCGCTGCGACCATGTCGCCGTCGTCGGCATGTCGATGG
>CAYPQR010000566.1:0-2291 GCA_964412865.1 uncultured Intrasporangiaceae bacterium | reverse complement strand
TCAGGGAACGCCGCACGTCTGGTGGAAGTGGCTCGCGAATGCCGCTGTGGTCGGCACCGACCGGCTCATACTCTCGCACCTGCTCCCGAACGAGGCTCCGGCGCTGAGCCCGCACACTCATCAGCTTCTGGTGGAGTACTACGCCGATGACGTTCGCCGCCTGGAGTCGCGGCTCGGCCAGGATCTCGGGGCCTGGCTGGCATGAGCACACGAGCACGCGTATGGGCGGCCGGGCAGTCACCGGGGAGCGGTGCAGTCTCGAGACCCTATTGGCCAGTGGCAGGTTCGTGACGGAATGGCCTGTGCCCGATCACCCGATCCCGCCATCGCCACCCGTGATGGACCAAGCGAAGCGGCCCACAACTGCTCGCGATACGCGCTTGCTCCTTCGTCGCGTCGCGCTACTCGACCAGCAGGACGTGGTCCTTTTCATGCGGCGCAGGGATTCGGGCCACGAAAGCAACCGATGGAGCGAACGTCAGGGACAGACGTTTTGGATACCAGGGCCCACGAACTGGAATGTGCCAATGAGCTCGCAAGTGTCCGCGTCGTAGACGGCGTAGTCAACTCTCAACTGGGTCGTCGTTCCCATGTCCGAGACCGGGTTCGACATGACGCCGAAGTCGACCTCGCTGTTTGCGGGAACGCAGACCCCGTTCGGCTGGTTACAGGTGGCGGTGCAGGGCGAGCCGCCCGTCACCTCCACGCTGGCAATACCGACGGGGGCTTTCGGGGTGGAGCCGTTGTACGGGTTGATCTGAGTGGGCACGATCACGAGGTTGGTCGACTCGGTGTTCTTCGCCTTGGTGTTGAACCGGTAACGGTTTTGAGGGGGGAGCTTGCACCCCTGACTGCCGGTCAGGTCGAAGCCGTATTCGGGTGATGCGGCGAAAGCCGGTGCCAACGCACCGGCGACGACGATGGTCGGCACCGACCAGGCGACGCCCTGCATGACCGTCCGGCGGCTGGCTATGCGCCGCTTCGGCTCGGTTGCCTCGCTGTGGCGATCGCTCACGTCACTCCCCAATTGAGTCCTGGGCGAGATCCTACTGCCCTGCCACCTGAGATGATAGTGGCAATTGCGCCCGATGATGTGTTATTAGCCTCTGGGATCTCGATTCGTGCCAGGCATGACATGGCGGTACCAATCTCGATCGGTGCGCGTTGCCGGCTCAACACCCGCCGATCGCACGCTACGCTCGTGGTGGTCATGGGGCGGTTGGGGTGCCGTCCAGTGCCGTGAGCAAGGGTGGAAGGACGAGTCGTGGATCGGACCGCTCACCCGCCTATCGGGCGGACCCACGATGCGTTCGCGCATGCGGCAGGGAGCCGGACCACTGTGTCGAATCTCCTATCAGAAGGCGCCACGACACAAGGCCATCCACAGGCGAGTCGGGGAGGACGGCAGGCAGCTTTCGGCGCGCGGACGCGCGTCCCACGGGTGGCGATCGTGAGCCACAGCGCGTCGCTCAGCGGAGCGGAGCTGTCGATGGTCCGCACGATCGAAGAGCTCGGCGACGCCGCTCGGGTCGCGGTGGTGCTGTTCGAGGAGGGTCCGCTGCAGGAGCAGCTTGTGGCACTCGGCGTCGAGGTGCACGTGCAGCCGCTGGATCCAGCCGTTGCCCACGCCGACCGATTCGCCGCAGCACGAACGGGAGTCACGCCCCGGGCGGCTGCCCGAATCGTCTCCTTCGCATGGCAACTCGCACGGCTGTTGCACACGCTCGACATCGACATCGTGCACTCCACGTCGCTGAAGGCCGATCTGATCTGCGTGCCGGCCAGTCGCCTGGCACGCAGGCCCCTGATCTGGCACGTGCACGACCGCGTCAGCGACGACTACCTGCCCCGCTCGATGGTGACCCTGCTGCGCACCCTCGCCGGGGTTGCGCCCGCCTCGGTGATTGCGAACTCGCGCGCCACGGCCGCCACCATCCCCAGGGCACGGCAGCTGCACGTCATTCCGCCTGGCGTGCCTGCCGACTGGCTTCGCTCCGATGCCGCGACCCGCCCGGCTCCGCAGCAGCCCGTGATCGGCATCGTCGGGCGCCTCAGCCCGACGAAGGGGCAGCACGTCTTCCTCGACGCCGCAGCGCTGCTTTCGGCGTCGCATCCCGATGTGCGCTTCGAGATCATCGGCACGGCCATGTTCGGGCAGCAGGCCTACGCCGACCGCCTGCGCGAGCAGGTCGACATACTGGGCCTGGGCGACCGCGTGACCTTCCGCGGATTCGTGCCCGACCCGCGTGACGCCTACGACCGGATGACCGTATGCGTGCACGCCTCAACCG
>CAYPQR010000565.1:0-2294 GCA_964412865.1 uncultured Intrasporangiaceae bacterium | reverse complement strand
GAGATCACCGACGCGATCGCGGCCGCGATCGCCAGCACGGAGACCGGGGTCTCCGGTGACGGGGTCGACCAATGTTGTCGCCAGGAGTTGAATTCGAGTGCGCCCGTGGCGATGTCGGCCCATGCGTCACATTCGGCCCGGCTGAGACCGTCACCGCGGTCGGCGCATGCCCGGTGCGCGTCCACGGAGAACATGTGGTCCACCTCGTGACGCGCCCACGCCGGCAGCGTGCCCCCGGTGGCGTCGGCCGTGCGCAGCAGGTCGTAGCCGAGGTCGTGCTGACGGCAGATCGGGTCGAACTCAGCAGGCAGCGGCACGGGCGACGAGCACCCTCCGGTGGGGTCGACGAGGTGACCCTGGGTGATCCGCGGCCGATAACCGTTGACCGCGGTGAAGTCTGCGGGAAGGTGCCGAGCAGCTGCCGCCGGTGGCATCGTCGCCAGCGCGTCGACCGCCGCCGCGGCGGGTGCGTCCGGTGTCGTGCGGGGCGGCGCCTGCGCCGCCCAGATGCCGGCGGCCAGCCCGCCGCTCAGCACTGCCGTCGTTCCCAAGGTGGTGATCCGTCTCATGGCAGTGAAGTTATGGACGGACCACACTCGGGGTCGTCACGGTGAAGAGGGATTTGTGCCTACCCGTTTCGGGTAGTGGTGCCGTCGGTGTCGTACTTCCGGGTGACGCCGGCACGGCACCTGGGTATGACGCGCGCGCGAGCCGGAATCCGTAGCCTTGGCATCATGCGGAAACCATCAGCGCGCGGCGTCGGCGTGGTCGCGGGCAGGGTGACCCGCGCGGTCGGCGGCGCGACGAAGCCGGTCGGCCGGGCCGTGCAGAGCGTCGTCGGGCCCGTGGCTCAGGGCGTCGGGGGCTGGGTGGCGGTGCTCACTCTGCTCGCCACCGCCGTCATGTTCGCCATCGGATGGCCGACGATGCACTTCAGCAACGAGGTCACGCCGTCGCTGCAGCCACTGATGGCGGTGCTCGAGGTGGCGCCGATCCTGCTGCTCGCCCGCTCTCCGTTCCTCGGCTGGGCGCTCAGCACCGCGGGCGCGCTGGTCTGGTGGCTCCTCACTCCGAGCGTTGCCGGAGCGCCGATGCCCTGGCCGGTCGTGCACTTCCTGATCCTGCTCGCCACGATCGTCGTCGCGGCGATGTTCGCCCAACTGCGCGAGGTCGCGATCGTTGTGGTGGTGAGCGCGGCCCTGTTTGCCGTGGCGATGCCCCCGGAACTCAAGGCATGGGCGTTCGGCCAGGCCCTCTTCGTCGTCTTCGGGCTGCTCGTGCGGTGGCTGGTGATCTCGCGTCGCCAGCTCGCCAAGGCGTCCGAGGAAACCGAGACCGAACGGGCCCGCCGGGCCGTCGTGGAGGAGCGCAGCCGGATCGCCCGTGAGCTGCACGATGTGGTCGCCCACCACATGTCGATGATGGTCGTGCAGGCGCAGAGTGCGCCCGTGCGACTGGACGGGATGTCCCCGCAGGTGCGCGACGAGTTCGCGTCGATCGAGCGGTCGGCCCGGCAGGCGCTGAACGAGGTGCGGGGCGTGCTCGGGGTGCTGCGCGAGGAGGAGGGCGGCCGGGAGCTGGCCCCGCAGCCCGGCACGGACGACCTGACCGACTTGCTCGAATCGGCCCGCGCCGCCGGAGTCGACATCTCCTGGCAGGTCGACCTCGGCGACGCCGAGGTCGGCCCCGGCGCGGGACTCGTGCTGCATCGCATCCTGCAGGAGGCGCTCGCCAATGCGTCGAGGCATGCGCCGGGCGCACCGGTCGAGGTCACGATCCGGCTCGACGGCGACGCGGTCGAGCTCGTCGTCGGCAACGGGGCCCCAGCCCGTGGAGCGCTGGAGGCGTGGCCCGACGAGTCCGGAGGCCACGGCATACCAGGCATGCACACGCGCGCGGAGGCCGTCGGCGGACACGTGGAGACCGGCCCGACCGGCGACGGCGGCTTCGTCGTGCGGGTGCGCATCCCACTCTCCGCGGCGGATCTATAGGTTGGGGCACATGGCGATCACGGTGGTCATCGTCGATGACCAGGCAATGGTGCGGCAGGGGCTCGGTGCCCTGCTGGGCGCCCAGGGCGACATCAGCGTCATCGGGGACGCCGCGGACGGTGACGAGGCCGTCCGGGAGGTTGCGCGGCTGCACCCCGACGTGGTGCTCATGGACGTACGGATGCCGCATACCAATGGTCTGCAGGCGGCGGCGACGATCCTGTCATCACCGAGCCCGACCCGGCCGCGGGTGCTGATGCTCACGACGTTCGACGTCGACGACTACGTCTATGAGGCGCTGCG
>CAYPQR010000564.1:0-2298 GCA_964412865.1 uncultured Intrasporangiaceae bacterium | reverse complement strand
GCGCTTCGCTCCATGCGGGAGGTGCCCCCATTGGCTCGCCCTGGGGGCTCGCCTACTCGACCAGCCCGGGCTGGTCGATCAGCGGGAGGTGCGGGTCACGCAGCGGATCAGGCGCTTGGCGCGGCGCGACACCATGACCTCGTCGAGCGTCACGGCCTTGCGGTCGGGGCCGGCGAGGGGCAACCGCCAATTCGGGTATTCCTCAGCGGTTCCCGGCTGGTTGATGGTGCGCTCGTCGCCGACGAGGTCGCTCACCGACACCCCGATCAGGCGGCTCGGCGACCAGGAGAGGTAACGGTGGAGCGCGCCGACCTGATCCTCCACGGTGGCCCTGTCACGCAGTAGTCCACGGCGGCGCAGCTCGGCCAGCACAGCCTCCCGCTGCGCGTCATCCTCCTTGATCTCCTCCTCCAAGGGGCGGGTCAGCAGGCCCAATTCATGTCGGACGGCAATGTGTTCGCCCTTGAGGTAGCCCGCGGTCGGAGGCAGATCATGGGTCGTGACTGCGGCCAGTGCGAGCCGCCGATACGTCTCGGGGTCGCGAGGGCGGCCATCCTTCGTGCGCTCGAACCAGAGGATGGACGTGCCGAGCACGCCGCGCTCGAGCAGGTAGTCGCGCACCCAGTCCTCCACGGTGCCGAGATCCTCGCCGATGACCAGTGCCCCGGCCCGGTGCGCCTCCAGCGCGAGGATGCCGATCATGGCCTCGTGGTCGTAGCGGACGTAGGTGCCCTCGGTCGCGGGACGGCCACGCGGCACCCACCAGAGGCGGAACAGGCCGAGGATGTGGTCGACTCGCACGGCGCCCGCCATCCGCAGTGTGGCGCGCAGCATCCGACGGAACGGCTCGTAGCCCAGTTCGGCCAGCCGGTCGGGCCGCAGCGGCGGCTGACTCCAGTCCTGTCCGAGCTGGTTGTAGTCGTCGGGAGGGGCGCCCACGCTGATGTCGCGGGCGAGCACGTCGGCCAGCGCCCACGCGTCCGAACCGCCCGGGTGGACGCCGACGGCGAGATCGTGGATGACGCCGATCCGCATACCGGCCGCCTCGACCTCGCGCTGCGCATCGGCGAACTGCGACTGCACGATCCACTGCAGCCAGCAGTGGAACTCGATGTCGTCGGCCAGCCGCTTGCGCTCCGCTGCGACCTCCGCGCTGCCCGGATCCTGCAGCGCCTTCGGCCAGCTGCTCCACGGCAGGCCCCGGTCGGCCGCCATCGCACACCACGTGGCGTAGTCGATCAGCGCCTGACCCTCCCGCTCGCAGAACTCCTCGAAGTCGCGCCGGCGACGATGGGTGCGCTCGGTGCGGAAGATCATCCGCAACGCCGCCTGCTTCGACTGCCAGCTGCCGTCCCGGTCGAGGTGATCCAGGTGGTTGAGGCGACGCGCGTCGTCGCCGTGCCACTCGACGAGCTGGTGCTCGGCGGCCGAGAGGTAGCCGATCTCCGGCACTTCCTCGACCCGGATGTACATCGGATTGACGAACCGGCGCGACACCGGCAGGTATGGCGAGGCCTCCATCGTCGGGATCGGCTCGGCCGCGTGCACCGGGTTGACGAGCACGAAGTCCGCCCCCTGGCGGGCGCCCCAGGTGCCGAGTTCGGCGAGGTCGGCGGCATCACCGATGCCCCAGGAGCGGTCGGAGCGCAGCGCATACAGCTGCGTCAGCAGGCCCCACGCGCGATCCTTCTCCAGCATCTCGGGCAGATCCAGCCGCGTCGGTGTGACGATGACCGTTGTCGAGGCGGTCTGGTCGGCGTAGTCGACCTCCAGGCGGTGATAGCCGAGCGGGAGGTCCTCCGGCAGCTCCACCGTCGCCTCGCCGAGCAGCACGCCGTCGACCTCACGTGGTTCGACCCAGTGCTCGACCAGGGCGAGATCGCGCAGCCCGCCGTCCTCCAGGTGCAGGCGGGCGAGCACCTCGCTGCCGTCCGGCACGTGCACCGGCACCCACGGCGTCCAGCCCTCTCGCATGATGACGACGTGCGGAAGGACCTGCCGCCACGGCTTGAGCTGCGCCTCGGCGAGGGACGACTCGACGGCGGCGTCGTCGGACGCATCGACGCCCATCGCGGCGAGGACGGCGACCACGGTCTCCCGGGGAACCTTGACATAGCTGCCGCGCCAATCCCAGTAGTCGGTGGCCACGCCATACGCGCGGGCGAGCTGGACAAGCAGGGATGCGGCGTCGGGCATGGCTTCAAGTCTGTCAGAGGCCCGGCCGGGGGTTCACACCTACCGACACCGATCCTTGCAAGGATGGCCCCCATGGGATTTGCACCGAACGCCGAAAACCCA
>CAYPQR010000563.1:0-2298 GCA_964412865.1 uncultured Intrasporangiaceae bacterium | reverse complement strand
ACTCGACCAGCCCTGTCGGGCAGGAAGATTCGTCACGCGTCCACCGGCAGCCTGTGGCGGAGCAGGACGATCCCAGCGAGGGCACTGACCGCCCCGGCCGTAGCCATGGCAACGCCGGTTCCGGCTGCGGTCGCGACGAGTCCGACCAGCGGCGGCGTGAGGCCCTGCCCACCCATCATGCCGGTGCCGTTGAGCGCGAAGGCCTGACCGCGTCGGTCGACCGGCACCGCATCCAGGAACGGCTGCTGCAGCCCGAGCATGTAGCCGGCGCCGATGCCCGCGAGGCCGAGCAGGACGACCGACACGGCGACCCGCGGTGTCGCGGCGAACCCGATCAGAGGCGCGCCCGCCAGCACGGCCAGCGGAAGCACCAGACGCGCACGGTGCCGCTCGGAGGCGAAGCGGCCGAGCACGAGGTTGCTCACGAGCATGCCGATCGGCAGCGCTGCGAGCAGCACCGTCGAGGTGCTGGCGGACGCTCCGAGCACGCCGGTGTAAGGGACGATCAGCGACTCTGCTCCGGTGATCAGCGACGACGGCACCCAGAAGGCCAGGAGGATGCGACGAATCCGTCTATCCCGCAACAGGATGGCGTTTCCCCGAAGCGTCGAGCGCAGCACGTCGGCGGCCTCCGACAGGCGAGATCGCGTGGTCTTCGCCGCAGTGGTGCTGCCGCCTCTCGCGGGGTATGCGGTGAGTCCGGCACGCGTGACGACGGCGGCGAGCGCCAGGGACGCACCGGCGAGGAGCAGCAGGTGCTGGGCCGAGACGGCGGCCAGCACGGCGCCGCCGACGGCCAGACCCGCGAGTTGCGTCGCCGACATGGTGAAGCCGAACAGTGACCGGGCGAGCACGTAGTGGTCCCCGCTGAACAGGTCGGGCAGCAGGCCGGAGGTCGAACCGGTCACGAGTGGGGCGAACACCGCTGCTGCGGCGACGATCGCCAGCATCCCCCACGCCGGGAGGGCCGGAGCGAGACCGATGACCAGGCCGGGTGCGGCGCGAGCCAGCAGCCCGAGGACGATGGCCCGTCGGGGTGGAAGCCGGTCGGCCAGCGAGGAGAGCAGCGCACCTCCGGCGAGCTGGGGCAGGAAGCCGACTCCGAAGGTCACGGCCGCGAGCAGAGGCGAGCTGGTGCGCGCATACACCAGCACCGACATGGCGAGGACCTCGATCTGGAATCCGATGCCGAACAGGGTGAGTCCGGCCATCAGCACGCGGAACTGGCCGACTCGGAACAAGGAGCGGTAGGTCGCCGGTGGGTGCGTGCCCGAGGTCTTCGCCGTCGTCATGCGTGGAGTGTGACGACGGCTCGGCGGCAACCACTAGAGTTTCGGCTGATAACGAAAGGCTGATGGTGCTTCGCCTCTATGTGACGCAGGCCGATCTGGTGCGCAGCCGGTTCGCGATCTCCCCTTTGTGGGAGTTGGTGCACGCCCTCAGGCATCTCGAGTCTCCCGGGCGTCCGGACGCCGCGGTCGCGCCCTGGGCGTGGCGACTCGGCCTGCGCTACCGCACACTGTGCGACCGGCTCGACCTCTCACTGGTCTTCGCACTGCAGCCGCCCGGATACGGCGCGGACTTCATGAGCCCGCCACCCACGGGAGTGGCCACGACGGTCGAGGACCTGCTCGACACCATCCGGCGTACGCCGATCGAGAAGGCGCACGCCGACGTCCGTCTGGCGCTCGAGCGGCGTGACGTCGACCCGCGGGTGCGGCGGGTGCTGACCGGGCCGGACGTAACTCATCGGGTCGCCGACGCCCTCGAGTCGGCGTGGGAGCTGCTGCTCGCGCCCGACTGGCCCGTGCTGCGGGCGCTTCTCGAACGCGATGTGCTGCATCGGGCGCACCAGCTCGTCACCGGAGGATGGCAGGCGGCGCTGGCGGACGTGCATCCCCGGCTGCGGTGGCGGACGGATCATCTGGAGGTCACCCGTCACCCGGACCAGGTCCTCGAATTGGACGGCAGGGGGCTGCTGCTCATCCCGTCCGTGTTTGCCTGGCCCGGCCTGACGGCGGCGGTGGAGCCCACCTGGCCGCCGGCCATCGTCTATCCGGCGCGTGGGGTGGCCGCGGTCTGGGAGCCGGCGGAGTCTGCCCCGGCCGGGCTGAGCGGCGTGCTCGGCGCGACCAGGGCGCGACTGCTCTCGGGGCTCGACGAACCGGCCAGCACGACCCAGCTCGCCCAGACGCTCGGTCTCGCCCTCGGCACGGTGGGGGATCACCTCGCCGTGCTCCGCAGGGGCGGCCTGGTCACCCGCAGCCGTGCGGGCAGATCGGTGCTCTACCGTCGCAC
>CAYPQR010000562.1:0-2300 GCA_964412865.1 uncultured Intrasporangiaceae bacterium | reverse complement strand
GGCAAGTCGACCACGATCAAGATGCTGGTGGGCATCCTGGTGCCCACCGGCGGGCGGGTGCGCACCTGCGGTCTCGACCCGCTGAAGCACCGCCGAACGCTCGCGCACGAGGTCGGCGTCGTGTTCGGTCAGCGTTCCCAGCTGTGGTGGGACCTGCCGCTGAGGGAGTCGTTCGGCGTGCTCGGCGCCATACACCGGCTGGGGACACGCGAACTCGCCTCTCGCACCGAGGAACTCGTCGAGCAGCTCGAGATGCACGAGTTCCTCGGCACCCCGGTGCGCTCGCTGTCGCTCGGTCAGCGGATGCGCGGCGAGGTCGCGGCCGCCTTGTTGCATCGCCCGCGCCTGGTCATCCTCGACGAGCCGACCATCGGGCTCGACGTGCTCTCCAAGCAGCGGCTGCGCGACTTCCTCACCACCGAGCGGCGCATGCACGGCACGACGCTGCTGCTCACCACGCACGACATGGGTGACATCGAGCGGCTCTGCGAGCGGGTGCTGCTCATCGACCACGGGCGGCTCGCCTACGACGGCACGCTCGACGGGCTCGCCCGCACGGCCGGCGCCAAACGGGTGCTCGTCGTCGACCTGGCCGAGCGCACGGAGCCGCTGCACGGCATACCGTATGCCGAGCATCTGACCAGCGAGGGCCACGGCGTGCGACAGCATCTCGCGTTCGACGCGGAGCGCACGACGGCGGCCAGGGTGCTCGCCGAGGTCTCGGAGCGCGCCGACGTCGTCGATCTGTCGATCGAGGAGCCCGACATCGAGGATGTCGTCCGCCGGGTCTACCGCAGCCGCCGCGTCAGCCCCTGACCTCGGCCTTCCGTCATGCAGAAGTGGTCACATGTGGCCACTTCTGCATGACGCAGCGCGGGCCGCCGGTGTCCACATCCCCAGGGCGCCCGGTCGCCGTGTGCACAGATCGACGCGTATGGCGGTCAGGGGCGCTCGCAGCCACCACGCTTACGCCATGGCGAGATCGATGGGGCGCACCGAGCGAGCAAGAGTCGCCGCCGTGCTGGCGGCCAGTCACGGCGGAGTGGTCCGACGGGTCGATCTTCAGCGAGCGGGCTTGTCTCAGGACGACATACGCACCGAGGTCCGCGCCGGCCGATGGGCGCGCGCGGGCCGGCACACCATCGTGGTCGACGGCACGCAGCCTCGCGGAAGTGGGTTGTGGTGGTGGGCGGTGTGGGAGAGCGGCCCGGGCGCCGCGCTCGATGGGGCATCGGCACTCACCGCCGGCGGTATGACCGGGTTCGTGCCGGAGCAGATCGACGTCGCCGTTCCCGGTTCCAGCAGGCCGCACCGGTTGCCTGGTGTCCGGCTGCACCACCGTCGCGAACTCGGCCCACTGGCCGGCGCGGGAGTGCCGAGGGTCCGATGTGAGCCGGCCACCATTCATGCCGCGCAGTGGGCCGTGTCCGACCGGCAGGCCGCACTGATGATCTGTATGCCGGTGCAGCAGCGGATGCTCCCGCCACCGCGGCTGCTCGATGCATGGCAGCAGGTGCGCCGCAGCCCCCGCCGCCGGCTCCTCGACCAGGTCATCGGCGACGTCTGCGACGGGGCGCAGGCCCTCGGTGAGCTGGACTTCGCCCGCCTGTGCCGGCGCTACCGCCTGCCGGCTCCCTCGCGCCAGGTGGTGCGACAGTTGCCCTCCGGCCGGGTCTACCTCGACGTGGAGTGGAAGCCAATCGGCCTGGTCGTCGAGATCGACGGCGGCCACCACGCAGCGGCCCTGAACCTGATGGACGACTGCTTCCGGCACAATGAACTGACCCTGAGCCATCGTGTGGTTCTGCGCATCCCGGTGCTGGCCCTTCGGCTCGACGAGCGGCGCTTCATGGATCAGGTGATCCGCGCCCACGCGACACGCTCGCAGCGTCTCACGTGAAGGTGGAGGCACGGAGCATCATGCAGAAGTGGTCACATATGACCACTTCTGCATGACCGAAACGACGCGCCGCTCAGAACTCGAGCAGCATGCGGGTGTTGCCCAACGTGTTGGGCTTGACCCGGTCGAGTCCGAGGAACTCGGCGACGCCGTCGTCATACGACTGCAGCATCTCCACATAGACCTGCGGGTCGACCGCGTCGCCGTCGATCGGGCGGAAGCCGTGCGCGGTGAAGAAGTCGACCTCGAAGGTCAGGCAGAAGACCCGGTCGACGCCGAGCGCCCGCGCGCGCTCCAGCAGCAACTCCAGCAGCCGGCCGCCCAGCCCCTGTCCCTTCACCGCCGGGTCGACGGCGAGGGTGCGCACCTCGGCGACGTCCTCCCACATCGCGTGCAGGGC
>CAYPQR010000561.1:0-2306 GCA_964412865.1 uncultured Intrasporangiaceae bacterium | reverse complement strand
GACTTTGCGTCAACACTCATCCGCCGACGCCGGGAGTGTTGACGCACCATCGCGATATTGCGGTATGGCGATCACTCGCCCGCCGAGCGCCGCTCCATCTCCGGGTGCTCGTCGAGCCAGGCCAGCACCTTCTCGGCGACCCAGCCGGGGAAGTCGAGGAAGGGGACGTGCCCGCGGTCGGCGCCCTCGGCATACGTCCAGCCCGGATGCCGCGCGGCGGTGGCACGCGCCGACCGCACGTTGATCAGCAGGTCGCGTTCGCCGTGCACCAGCAGCACCGGCGTCAGGATGCGGTCGAGCTCCTGGGTGAACTGCCGCCGCCGCGCGAACTGGCGCAGCAGGGTGCGCGCCGCCACCGCGAACGCCTCGTCGCCCTCCGGATACTCCTGCGCGCGACGCTCGGCGAGGGCGATGTGGGCGTCCAGCACCGCCGGATCGATGCGATCGGGATGCGTGGTGACCAGCGCCATCGTCGACTCGACCAGTTGCCGAGGGGTGAACTGGCCCTCGCGCTGCCGCAGCGCCCAGACGTCGAATCCGGGCACCAGATGGATGCTGAAGCCCGCCACGACCATCGGGTGCGGGCGAGCCCACGGCCCCGGCGGCAGGGCCGGGTCGATGAGCACGGTGCCGGCGACCAGCCGCGGCGCCCGGGCGGCCAGCTGCGCGGCGAGCATGCCACCCATCGAGTTGCCCACCACGATCACGGGGGTGTCGCACACCGCATCCGTGAACCGTTCGAGCAGGCCGAGGTTGCTGTGGAGGGATGCCTCGGCGGCCGGCACCTCGGTCAGCCCGAACCCTCCGAGGTCGAGCGCGACGACCCGGCCGCGCCCGGTGAGCAGGGGGATCAGCGAGAACCAGTTGTCGAGTGACCCGCCCAGCCCGTGCACGAGCAGGAACGTCGGACCTGCCTCGGGACCGGGCGCCACGATGTAGTGCACGCGGGCACCATCGAGGGTGACGAATCGATTGCGGTAGGTCGTGATCGCGGTCACACGGACAACCTATGGCATCGGCACGGCTTCGCCGGCCCAGGAACGCACCGACCAGCCGGCGTCGGGGTCCCCGTCGACGATGATCACGCCGGTGTTGGCGATGCCGTGGGCGGTGATGAAACCCACGTCGAGGTTGAGCGTTCGAGCCCCGGTCCATACGCGCAGGGCCGCTCCGTGGCTGACGACCGCCGCCACCTGCGCGCCGGTGCCGGCCACCTGCTCGAGCCCTGCGTCGAGCCTGGCGAGCGCCTCGGCGCCACTCTCTCCGCCCGGGATCCGGGCGTCGAGGTCGCCCGCGCTCCAGGCCCGCATCACCTCGACGTATGCGGTGATGCTCTCGGTGTCGCTCTTCATCTCCAGTGTCCCGGCCTGGATCTCGTGCATTCCGGTCAGCGTCTGCACCTGGAGGCCCTGCGCCAGCGCGAGCGGACTCGCCGTCTCCTGAGCCCTTCGCGCCGCGGATGCCCAGACGCCCTCGAACCTCTCGTCGGCCAGCGCCGCGGACAGCGCCTCCGCCTGCGAACGGCCCCGCTCGGTCAGCCCCGGGCCCGGCAACGAGGTGTCGAGCGCGTGGATGATGTTGGACGGGGTCTCCCCGTGACGGATGAGCAGCAGGCGCATACCGCCATGGTCGCATCCCTGAATGGCAGCCACGCCGGCCGGTTAGCCTGGCGCCGTGTGCATCTCCCTACGGCGGCTCGATCCGACGGCCACCCACGACCGCGCGGACCTCATCGACTTCATGACGGGCAACGAGTTTCCCTTCCACGTGCGTGCACACCCGACTCGAGCACAGATCGAGGCGGGCATCGCGACCGGCGCATATCGCGACGACGACAACGACTCGTATTGGCTCGAACACGATCGGCATGGCCGGGTCGGTTTCCTGCGCCTCGAGGACCTCTCGGACGACGCCCCGCTGTTCGACCTTCGCCTGGCGACGGCCTGGCGCGGCATGGGGTTCGGGCGGTATGCCGTGCGCGCGGCCACCGACCACGTCTTCACCACCATGCCGCGGGTGCGGCGGTTCGAGGCGCAGACGAGGGAGGACAACATCGCGATGCGCCGGACTCTTCTGCGGTGTGGATGGGTCAAGGAGGCGCACTACCGGGATGCCTGGCCCGTCCCCGGCGCTCGTCCGCTCGCGTCGGTCGCGTATGCGATCCTGCGCCGCGACTGGCAGACCGGCGAGACGACTCCGGTGCCCTGGAACGACGACCCGGTGTGACGCCACCCGAACCGCTGGTCGAGTAGCGAGCGCCTCCCCCTCGCACTCCGTGCTGGGTGGTACCCCCAGCGCGAGCAATG
>CAYPQR010000560.1:0-2311 GCA_964412865.1 uncultured Intrasporangiaceae bacterium | reverse complement strand
GTGCGTGCGGCGATGCGCAGGGCCGCGAGTTCTTCCTGTTCCGCTGCGAACGCCTCCTCCCACCGGCGTCGCGCGTCCCGCTTGTGGCCCAGGTATGCCGTGTAGCTGCCGGTGAACAGCCGTCCGCCGTCGCCGTCGGTGCCGAAGTGTGAGGGGTCGAGGTCGACGATCGCGGTGCACACCCGATCGAGGAACACCCGGTCGTGGCTGGCGACGAGCACGCTGCCGTGCATCGTGCGCAGTTCGTCGGCGAGGAAGTCGAGGGCCTCGTCGTCGAGGTGGTTGGTGGGTTCGTCGAGGATCACGCACGCCGGCTGACGCACGATCATGGCGGCGAGTGCGAGGCGCGACTGCTGCCCGCCCGACAGCGACCCGGCGGTCCGAGTGGCCGGGATGGGTTCCAGCCCGAGGCGGTGCGCAGCGATCTCGGCGCGCCGGTCGGCATCCCACGCTCCGTGCCACTCGCACCATGCGAGCATCCTGTCGTATGCGGTGGCGGCGCCGGCCTCATCCAACCGGTCTGCGAGACGGGTCAATTCAGCCGTTGCCCGGTGCAGGGGTGCGAGCGCTTCATGCATGACCTCCGCCACGGTCGAGGCCGGGGCTATCCCGGAATCCTGCGCGACGTAGGCGAGGTCGTCGTCCGTGCGCACGGCACCGCCGAAGTCGGGGTCCACACCGGCCGCGATGCGCAGCAGGGTCGACTTGCCCGCGCCGTTCTCGCCGACCAGGCCCGTGCGTGACCCGGGCGGGACGGTCAGGTGGATGCCGTCGAGCACCCGCCGATCGGCATACGTCTTGGTGATGTCGGTGAGTTGGATCGTCATGAGGCTCCGTATCCGGCGCGCGCGGGACGGCGCCGGTCGCAGTGGCCCGCCGGGCGTTTCGGCCGCCTCGGGCGCGGGCGGGGCGAGGAGTCAGAGCTTCATGATGCGCCGAGTGTGTCGCATGGCGACCGGTCCGCGCAACTCGATTGCCGGCCGGTCCGCGGTCACGGCGTCAGGCCGCGCAGGAGCGTCTCGATGAGGGCCCGGTAGGACACATCCGCGTCGGAGGTCTGGATCAGCCCGGTCATCTCCAGCATCACCGCGCCGTGGATGCCGCTCCACAGCTGCTGCGCGATCGCACCGGCGTCGCCCGGTGTCAGCGCCCCGGCATCGAGGGCGAATGCGACGTGGCCGACCAGTTGCTCGAACGCCGCGCCACCGGCGGCGGCCACCCGCTCCGACTGCAGGTCGTGAGGGATCGCGTCGGTGAACATCACGGCATAGAACTGCGGGTTCTCCAGTGCGAAGCGCCGATATCCGAGCCCGGACTCCCGCAATCGGCCGATCGGGTCCTCCACACCGGTGGCGGCGACCGCTTCGCTCAGCCGGGTGAATCCGCGGACCAGCAGCTGCTCGATCAGCCCGTCCTTGCCGCCGAAGCGGTTGTAGATGCCCATCGGGGCGACCTCCGCCTCGGCGGCGACCGCTCGGACGGTGACGGCACCCGGCCCGTCGCGCACCAGCACCTTCTCGGCCGCCTGCATCAGCACCGCCTCCAGGTCGCCGCTCGGGGTGCGGGTGCGGCGTGCGCCCGTCGACGGAGTCTGCCCCGTGCGCCGAGGAGCCCGTGCGCCAGGTGTTGTCGCCATTGCCGGTCCTTCCACTTGACATCTGCTCCCGCTTGTAGAACATTGTCACATACATAGTTATAGAACAATGATCTATAGAGAGTGGATGATGACGGTGACACGAGTCGTGGACGCGGGCGGTGCGAGCGCACGCCGTTGGGCGGTGCTCGCCGTGCTCTGCCTGAGCGTGCTGCTGGTCACGGTCGACAACACGATCGTCAACGTGGCGTTGCCGAGCATCAGCCGTGAATTGCACTCCTCCACCGGCACGCTGCAGTGGGTCGTCGATGCCTACTCGCTCGTCTTCGCCGGGCTGCTGCTGCTCGGCGGGCACCTCGGCGACCGGCTGGGCCGCCGGCGCATGCTGCAGGCCGGTATGGCTGCGTTCGCGGCCACCTCGGCCGTCGCCGCGCTCGCGCAGGGCACCGGTGAGTTGGTCGCGGCGCGGGCGGCGATGGGCGCCTCGGCGGCGCTGGTCTATCCCGCGACCCTGGCGCTGCTGACCAACATCTTCACCGACGCCAAGGAGCGCGGCACGGCCATCGGCATCTGGGCGGGCGTCTCCGGGCTGGCCGTCGCGATCGGGCCGCTCACGGGCGGTCTGCTGCTCGACCACTTCGCGTGGAACTCGGTGTTCTGGTTCGGCGCCGTGCTCGGCCTCGTGGCGCTGGCCCTGAACCGGTGGCTGCCGGAGTC
>CAYPQR010000559.1:0-2323 GCA_964412865.1 uncultured Intrasporangiaceae bacterium | reverse complement strand
GTCGCGGGGTGCGCGTGGTCTTGCGGGAGAAGGTCGCTGTCGCGGGGTGTGGTCCGGCCCCGCAAGAGCTGCCGGGCCCCGCGACATACACTTCGGCCCGCAAGAGCTCGACCGCCCCGCGACATACGTGCCGGCGAGATGGTCAGGCGCGGCGGAGGACGGCGACCAGGAAGTCGGAGTCGTCGGTGAACGGTCGCAGGTCCCAGGTCGACAGGAGCAGGTCGGCCACCAGGCCGGCGGTCTGCGCATCGTGCAGGAAGTCACCGAAGGGGTAGCCGCGCCCTGCGCCGAATCCCACGACGGCCCGGCCCTCGGGAGCGAGCGCCTCGCCCATGCGACGCAGCACGTCGACGCGTGTGCTCGGCGCGAGGAATGCCGCCACGTTGCCGGCACTCACGACGGCATCGAACGGTGTCGTGATGCCGAGCTCCGGCAGATCCAGCTCGGCGAGGTCGGCGGCGTGCCAGGCGACATCCGGGAAGTCCTCCCGTGCGGCGTCGATCAGGACGGGATCGACATCGACCCCGACGACCGTGTGCCCCCTGCGGGCGAGCTCGGCACCCACTCTGCCGGGACCGCATCCTGCGTCGAGGATGCGTGATCCGCGCGGCACCATGGCGTCGATCATGCGGGCCTCGCCGGCGAGGTCGGCGCCCTGGGCGGCCATGGTCCTGAAGCGCTCGACATACCAGTGCGAATGGGCGGGGTTGTCCTGCACCTTGCGCATCCACGCGCTTTGCTCAACCATCTAGGCATTGTGACTGATCAAATGCGCACTGATGATGGTGACCCGGCACGGGTCGTCACCGTGTTGCCCGGCCGCGGCTACGGACCCGACGCACCGTTGTTGCACTTCGCCAGAGCCGTCTTTGCCCGCGCAGGGTGGACGGTCCGGATCCTGCAATGGCGGAACGGTTTCGACACATCGGTCGAAACGGCCATGAGCCAGGCCGAAGAGGCCATCGACTCCGTCGGCGCAGGGACCCACGTGCTCGTCGCAAAGTCGCTGGGCACCATGGCCATGCCGTATGCCGTCGAGCGCAGCATCCACGGCGTCTGGCTGACACCGCTGTTGATCGATCCGGAGGTCGAGGCGGCTTCGCAGCAGCTGTCGCCACTCGATCTGCTCGTCGGCGGCACCGAGGACGAGGCGTGGGACGCTGAGGTCGCGCGGTCCAGTGGCGCGAAGGTGCTCCAGGTGGAGGGCGCCGACCACGGGATGGAGCTCACGGGACCCGTCCTCGACTCGATCGATGTGCTGCGCTCGGTGACCTATCAGATCGAGACGTTCCGAGAGATGGTCGATCCCGGTGCCTGAGACGAGGCTGTGCCCGTGCGGATCGGGCACGACATACGACCGGTGCTGCGGTCGGCTGCACCGAGGAGAGGCGCAGGCCGCCACCGCTGTGGAACTGATGCGATCACGGTATGCCGCCTTCGTCGCGGGCGACGGCGACTACCTGTGGCGCACTTGGCACCCACGGACCCGCCCGGAGGCGGTCATCCTCGATCCCGCCAGGCAGTGGCTCGGTCTGCAGATCGAGCAGGTCGTCGACGGAGAAGTCGGTGACGACACGGGGATTGTCGAGTTCACCGCCCGCTACCGGCAGGACAGTTCCCGCCGTGAGCAACACGAGCGGAGCAGCTTCGAGCGGCGTGCCGGTCGCTGGTTCTACGTCGACGCGGAAGACCAGTAGCCGGTGGCGCAACTGCAGCGCGCTGAAAACCGGTGGCGCGGCCGGGGCCGGCGCGTCGTACACTGGTGGACGTCTTCGGCGGCGGAGTGACGACCCGCCGGGCTCGCCGCGCGGGCCGGCCGTGGACCGCGCGTGCGGCGTCACCGACGAGAGGCCGAGGACTCCTCGGCGAAGGTGTGGTGGCACCGCGATCTGGCCCCCGCCCACACCTCCCGGGCTGCCTTTCCGAAGGCGGACCGGATGCAGACCGTGTGCGCGTTCGCCTTCGGGATCTGACCGAAAGGACACGCACATGATGCGAACTCATGACGCCGGCAGCCTGCGTGCCGCCGACGCCGGAACCACGGTGACCCTCGCGGGCTGGGTCGCGCGACGCCGCGACCACGGCGGGGTCGCCTTTCTCGACCTGCGCGACGCCAGCGGCATCGTGCAGGTCGTCGCACGCGACGAGGTGCTCACCGGAGCCGCTCACGGCCTGCGCAACGAATACTGCATCCAGGTGACGGGCACGATCGCACCGCGCGACGAGAAGGACGTCAACCCAGAGCTTCCCACGGGGCAGATCGACGTCGTCGCCGACGAGATCGAGGTGCTGAGCTCCTCCGACGCGTTGCCGTTCCAGATCG
>CAYPQR010000558.1:0-2324 GCA_964412865.1 uncultured Intrasporangiaceae bacterium | reverse complement strand
CGCGGAAGATGTCGGCGAACCGCGACGAGAGGACAACCTTGAATCCGTAGTCCATGAGCGCCCACACGGCGTGCTCGCGGGACGAGCCGGTGCCGAAGTCGGGGCCGGCCACGAGCACCGAGCCCTGCGCGTATGCGGGGTCGTTGAGCACGAACGTCTCGTCGCCCCGCCACGCGGCGAAGAGCCCGTCCTCGAAGCCGGTCCGCGTGACCCGCTTGAGATAGACCGCCGGAATGATCTGGTCGGTGTCGACATTGCTGCGCCGCAGCGGGACTCCGACCCCCGTGTGCCTGGTGAACTTCTCCATCACGTCTACGCTCCCTTCCGCGCCGGCTGCTGATCGACGACCGGCAGATCGTCCGGACTGGCCAGGGTGCCCCGCAGGGCCGTTGCCGCAGCCACCAGCGGGCTGACCAGATGGGTGCGCCCACCCTTGCCCTGGCGCCCCTCGAAGTTGCGATTGGAGGTCGACGCGCAGCGCTCCCCTGCGCTCAGCTGGTCGGGGTTCATGCCGAGACACATCGAGCAGCCGGCGAGACGCCATTCGGCACCCGCGTCGATGAACACCTTGTCGAGTCCCTCCGATTCGGCCTGCTTGCGCACCTTCGCCGAGCCGGGGACGACCAGCATCCGCACGCCGTCCGCGACGCGATGGCCACGGATCACGTCTGCCGCCGCTCGCAGATCCTCGATGCGTCCGTTGGTGCACGAGCCGAGGAACACGGTGTCGACGCTGATCGAGCGCAACGGCGTGCCGGGCGTGAGATCCATGTAGGCGAGGGCGCGCTCGGCCGCGGCACGCTCGCCGTCGTCCGGGATCTGCTCCGGGTCAGGCACGCTGCCGGACAGGGGCAGGCCCTGACCGGGATTGGTCCCCCAGGTGACGAACGGCGAGAGCGTGCTCGCGTCGATGTCGACCACCTTGTCGAATTCCGCATCGTCGTCGGTGCGCAGTTGTGACCACGCCTCGACGGCCTCGTCCCATTCGGCGCCCTTGGGCGCGTATTCGCGGTCCTTCAGGTAGGCGAACGTCGTCTCGTCGGGAGCGATCATGCCCGCACGGGCACCCGCCTCGATCGACATGTTGCAGATCGTCATCCGCGCTTCCATCGACAGCGACCGGATCGCCGAGCCGCGGTATTCCAGCACGTGGCCCTGGCCTCCGCCGGTGCCGATCTCGGCGATCACCGCGAGGATGATGTCCTTCGCCGTGACCCCGGCGGGCAGTTCACCCTCGACGTTGATGGCCATCGTCTTGAACGGGTTGAGCGGCAGCGTCTGCGTTGCGAGCACGTGCTCGACCTCGCTGGTGCCGATGCCGAAGGCGAGGGCGCCGAACGCCCCGTGGGTCGAGGTGTGGCTGTCGCCGCAGACGATCGTCGCACCGGGCTGGGTGAGCCCGAGCTGCGGGCCGATGATGTGCACGATGCCCTGCTGCGCGTCGCCCATCGGGAACAGCCGCACGCCGAATTCCTCGCAATTCCTGCGCAGGGTCTCCACCTGGGTGCGGCTCACCGGGTCGGTGATCGGGCCGAGCGTCGTCGGCACATTGTGGTCCTCGGTGGCCACGGTCAGGTCGGTGCGGCGCACCGGCCGGCCTGCCATGCGAAGCCCGTCGAACGCCTGCGGACTGGTGACTTCGTGCAGCAGGTGCAGATCGATGTAGAGCAGGTCCGGCTCACCGTCGGCATGCCGGACGACATGCTGCTGCCACACCTTCTGTGCCAGTGTCTTTCCCACACTTCCTCCTTCGAGCTGTGACCAGAATCTCTCGCGACTTCCGGTGAAGGACTTGCGTCTCGCGGACTGAGACGGCAATATCAATGCATGGACAACTCTAGCGGAGTCGGCGTCCTGGACAAGGCCGCCATCGTGCTCTCGGCCCTCGAAGCCGGCCCCTCGACCCTTGCACAGCTCGTTGCGCACACCGGTTTGGCCCGGCCCACGGCGCACCGCCTGGCCGTTGCCCTCGAGCATCACCGGCTCGTGGCTCGCGACATGCAGGGCCGATTCATCCTCGGCCCACGCCTTGGCGAATTGGCCTCCGCGGCCGGTGAGGACCGGCTGCTCGCCGCTGCCGGGCCGGTGCTCGGCGCCCTGCGCGACCACACCAACGAGAGCTCGCAGCTCTTCCGCAGACAGGGCGACCAGCGCATCTGCGTCGCCGCGGCGGATCGCCCGATGGGCCTGCGCGATTCCATCCCGGTCGGGGCGACCCTGTCGATGCAGGCCGGTTCCGCGGCCCAGGTGCTGCTGGCCTGGGAGGAGCCGGACCGTCTGCACCGCGGCCTGAAGGGCGCGAAGTTCACCGCCACCATGCTCTC
>CAYPQR010000557.1:0-2328 GCA_964412865.1 uncultured Intrasporangiaceae bacterium | reverse complement strand
CCGACAGGCCGAGGTCCTCACGACGCAGCAGTGGCAGGACCGTCGCGGCTGAGCCCCGAGTGTCCGGCGGCGCGTGACAGCGCCGTTCAACACGCGGTCGGGCTGTGGGATGAGCGCTTCGTGCCGGGTTATCGTCGAACGGTACGCGCCGGCAGACCGACGGCATCGGTCGCGCCGAGACATCTTCGACGGGGCCCGGGTGAGGAAGCGGGCTCGTCCACGCGTCCAGGGGGTGAGCCGGGTGTCAAGCGCGACGTCCCAGATCGCTCGTCGTTCGGACGCCGGGCAGCGGCGTGCGCCGGCCGCGGGTCAGCACTTCAGGGCCCTCGATGGCATCCGTGCGCTGGCCGTCGTCGCGGTGCTGCTCTATCACTTCGATGTGCCGCACTCGTCCGGCGGATTCCTGGGCGTCGACCTGTTCTTCGTGCTGAGCGGATATCTGATCACCAGTCAGCTGATGACGAGGTGGGTGGACGGCCCGGCGATCACCGGTCGCTCCTTCGGGACCTTCTGGGCGGCGCGGGCGAGACGACTGTTCCCACCCCTGGTCGCTCTGCTGGCGGGCACGAGCCTCACCGTGGCGATCGCCGACCGGGCGCAGCTGAGCGTCTATCGGGGTGACGCCGCCGCCGCCGCGGGCTACGTCTCCAACTGGTGGTACATCTTCCACCAGCGCTCCTACTTCGTCGCCTCGGGACGGCCGCCGATGCTGCAGCATCTGTGGTCGCTCGCGGTCGAGGAGCAGTTCTATCTCGTCTGGCCGGTCGTGATCCTGCTCGTCGTCATCCTGGCGCGGGCGCGCAGGGCGCGGCACGGCGCGCTGTTGGCCGTGGCCGTCGGGCTGATGATCGCCGGCGCGCTGGAGATGGGCCTGGGCAGCGCCCTGGCTCACGTGCCGCAGGCGGGCGACCCGTCGCGGTGGTACTTCGGCACGGACTCCCACGCCGTCGGGCTGCTGGCCGGTGCCGCGGTGGCCATCCGGCGCGGCGGTGACGGCCTGGGCGGTCGCACGATCTCACCGATGCCGATCGCCGGACGCCGGACGACATGGGTGGGGTTCGCCGCCCTCGCGGCGATCATGGTGATGCTGTCGCAGACCGCGGAGTTCTCCACCTGGCTGTATCGCTACGGCTTCCTCGTGTTCAGCCTGCTCGCGGCGGCACTCATCGTGGCAGCCGTGCAGCGCGGTCCGTTGGAGGCGATGCTGGGCAACCCGGTGCTGACCGCCATCGGCCGGCGGTCCTACTCGATGTATCTGTGGCATTGGCCCGTCGCGTGTATGACCCGGCCCGGCCTCGACATCCCGTGGCCCGCCTGGCAGGTCTTCCTGCTGCGCGTCGGTCTGACCCTCGCGCTCACCGAGGCGAGCTACCGCCTGATCGAGACGCCGATCCGTCGGCACGGCTGGCGGGCGGTCTGGCACCGGCTGACGGCCTGGCGGCTCGGATCGTTCAACGCTCCGACCCTGATGGGGGCCGCGCTCCTCGCGATCGTCGTCGCCATCAGCCTGCCGGCCGGGGTCCGCACCGCGCATCAGGAGTCGTATGCCGGCGGCGTCACCTATGTGCGCTGCCCCGACGGGCAGCGCAGGCCGCCTGCCGGCGCACCGAAGGGGGCCCGCTGCGTCGGCGAGCCGAAGAAGCCCGCCGAGCCGGCGCGGCCGAAGCACGACGCGCCGGGTGCGACGAAGCGCTCGTCGTCCGCCGCACCCTCGCCGACCACGGACACGCAACCCCTGCCGTCGCAGCCGGCCGGCATGCGATCTCTGCGATCGGATGACCTGGTCGTCTATGGCGACTCGGTGCCGCTGGGAGCGATACCGCAACTCACCCGCGCCTTCGCGACGGTCGCGAACCACGCAGTCGAGGGGGAGCAGGCGTGGGACCTGCTGCCGAAGATGATCAGGGACGCCGACGCCGGCGCATTGCGCGACAAGATCGTCCTGCTGCACACCGGCGACAACGGGCTGATCCCCGCTGCCGAGCTGGATCGGGCCCTCACCGCCGCCCATGGCGCGAAGCGGGTGATCGTCGTGACACCCCATACGCCCAAGCAGTGGGAGGGGCCCAACGTCGAGACGGTGCGCGATGTCGTGTCGCGCCACGACGGGGTCGCGCTGCTCGACTGGAACGATGCGGTGAAGGACGGAAGCGACTGGCTCTGGGATGACGGCATCCACCTCACGCCGCGGGGCCGGGTGGCCTACACGCGGCTGGTGGCGAGGGCCGCGCTGCACGATTAGCCGCGTCGCCGGGGCCCGGCGCGGTTATGGTGACGGCGTCCACCGCGGGTCGCGCCCGGTCATGGCGACCACACGTTCCAGGCGGC
>CAYPQR010000556.1:0-2330 GCA_964412865.1 uncultured Intrasporangiaceae bacterium | reverse complement strand
AGCGGGCCAACCGCGGCACATCTGCCGCGCACTACCCGCTCTCACCCGGCCGCGTCGATCGTCGCCCGGGCGTGCGACTCGACCGTGACGGTGACGTCGTGGTCGAGGAACGACATCAGGCCACCGAGCAGGGGCGGCTGCACGTGCGCGGTGACGCGGACGACAGCTGTGGCCCCGTCGTCGGTGCCGGTGCCTGCGGACAGGCCCCACTGCGCCACGTGGGCGGGTAGGCGCTGCGCGCGCAGGCTCTCACCCGCAGCCGCCCGCACCGACGCATCGGAGAGTCTGATGGTCTGCCCGATCCCCTCGTGATACAGACTGGCCCGGTCGATCGAGTCGGCCGCGTGCACGGCCGCCGCATCGGCCGCGTCCAGCACGTGCATCCGCGCGAGCAGCACACTCGTCACATCGATGCCACCGATGATCAGCATCCCGAGCAGCGCGAAGAGGCCGGCCACCAGCACGATGATCCGTCCGTGCTCCGGATCGTCCCGCCTCAGCCTGCTCGGCAGGCCGCGCCACGTCCGGCGCATCAGCGCGCCCGGAATCGGTCGACCGTCGAGACGTGCCGCGAACTCAGGTGGACACTCGTCGGCACGACGGATGCGATGAAGTCGGGCACCAGCGGGAGCCGGACGCTCAAGTCGGCCAGCGCGACGACCCGGCCGCCGCGTTGCAGGCACGGATCCTGGGCGCAGGCGAGGATCACCTCGCCCTGCGAGCCGAAGCCGGCATCCTCGTATGCCATCCGCGCGGCTGCCTGGGCCCTCGTGCCGGCCTGTGACTGGCTCGGCGCCGTGACGAACGTGCGCCCCGCTTCTCGCGCGGCTGCGGTGACGGCGAAGGCGCCGGCCTGCAACCGGGCGAGGGCGATGACGAGATAGAAGACGGGCAGCACCAACAGCACACCGACCACCACGAACTCGACGACGGCACTGCCGGTGTCGCCGCGCCGGCCACCGGTCAACCGTCGGACCAGTCGATTCGCGAGAGTCCTGGACCACCGCGTCATTGCGCCTCCGCGTAGGCGCGACCGGTCACGGTGAGGGACTGCGACGGTCCGAACGGCCCCACAATGGGCAGCGGCGCGTGCACGGTCACCCGCACCACCGCGGCGCCGGCCTCGCGGACCCGCGTGGCGGTCACGTCCTGGGCATAGCGGCCCGGCAGAGTCTCCCTGATCAGGGCACGCGTGCGGGCGACACCCATGGCGGTCGTCGCATCTGCGCGGGCGCCATAGCGAGCACCCTCCATGGCATCCGCCGTCAGGGTGTTGCGCACGAACAACGCGAACCCGACCTGGAATGCTGCGAGGAACAACAGCACCACCAGCGCCCCGACCATCGCGAATTCCGCCACTGCCGATCCGGCCTCGCCGTCGCGTGCACGGATGCTTCGACCCGGCGGGTCAGGTGCCGCTGACCGAGTGAATGGCATTGTCGAAGAGGCTGGTCAGCGCCGGTCCCGCGAACTTCCACAGCGCGGTCACCAACCCGGCCGTCATCAGCGTGATGAGCACCCACCCCGGGACGTCCCCGCGCTCCCTCTCTCGCTGCTCGGCGTGCAGCAACCGCTCGGACACGCCGGCGGCGGCCTGCATCAGCCGCACCTGCGTCTTGCGCAGTGTCATCATCGACATTCTCCTTTTCGCTCGGACGGCGATCAAAATGAAAGGTTCAACGAGCTGATTCCCGGATAGACGGCGAAGAGCACGGTGACAGGTAGGACCATGAACACGACCGGAACCATCATGAGAATCTCGCGCTGCCCGCCGAGCTCGATCAGCTGCTGTTTGCTTGCATCCCGGGCATCCTGCGCCTGCGCCCTCATCACATCGGCCAGTGGCGTGCCTCTTTGAACTGCGACGACGATCCCGTCGACGAAGCGTGCCAGGCTGGGCAGGCCGGTCCGGTCGGCCAACCCTTGCAGTGCCTCCGGCAGAGTTGCTCCGGCGCGGGCCTCGCTCAGACAGATCGACAGTTCACGCGAGAGTTCCCCGCACGAGAGCCCCGCCACACGTTCCAGGGCCGCGGCCGCCCCCTCACCGGCGGTCACCGCGAGCGCGAGCATCTCCGCGACGGCTGGGAATTCGGCCAAGACCTGCTGCTCGCGCCGCTCGGCGGATCTCGTGAGCATCTGATCCCGCGCAACCACGCCGAGCACGGTGGATCCGACGACGATCGCGAGGGCACTTACAGCCGAGCCTCCACCACCGGCGAATTGGAGTGTGACGTATGCGGTCCCCGCGAGGCCTCCGAATACGCCCCACAGTGCCTGCTGCGCACGAAATCCCTCGACGTCGGGCGGTTGCCCCGCACGCTCGAGCCGGC
>CAYPQR010000555.1:0-2336 GCA_964412865.1 uncultured Intrasporangiaceae bacterium | reverse complement strand
GGCGCTCCGCCGAGTCAGGTCGATGTCGCGGACCGGGCGTCGGCGGCGCTGAGCTGGGCGGCATACCGTCCCTCGTCGGTGAGCGTCTCGACGTCGTCGGGCGACAGATCACCCGTGCGCAGGTCGATCTGCTCGCCCAGGTAGCGCAGCAGCACCGCGATCGTCGAGGCGACCGGCACGGCGAAGAACGCCCCGATGATGCCGTAGGCCTCGCCGCCCAGCGCGATCGACAGCAGCACGACGGCCGGGTGCAGGCTCATCGACTTGCTCTGCAGCAGCGGCGAGAGGATGTGCCCCTCCAGCTGCTGCACCGCCACGATGATCGCCAGCACGATGATCGCGGTGGTGAACGACTTGGTGACCAGCGCCACCAGCACCGCCAGCGTGCCCGCGACGAACGCGCCGACGATCGGGATGAAGCCGCCGAAGAACGTGATGATCGCCAGCGGCGCCGCGAGCGGCACCCCGAGGATGATCAGGCCGAGGAAGATGAAGAACGAGTCGACGGCGCTCACGATGGCCTGCGTGCGGATGAATCCGCCCAGCATGGCGTATGCGCGGGTGCACGCCTCGGTCAGGTGCGAGCCGGCCCGGCGCCCGGCAACCAGGCGCAGCCAGGGCAGGAAGCGTGGGCCGTCCTTGATGAAGAAGAACGTGATGATCAAGGTGACGACGAGGTTGACCAGCACCTGCCCGGCGATCGTGACGCCGGAGAAGACACCGGACGCGATCTGGTCGCCGCTCGCCTGGATCCTGTCGATGATCGTGCTGCCGAAGCTGTTGAGCTGATCCGCGCTGATGTTCAGCGGCGGCCCCTGCAGCCAGTCCTGCACCTGCCTGACGCCCGAGACCGCCTGATTGGTCAGCTTGCCCCACTGCGAACCGACCGACGGGGCGATGGCGGCCCCCAGCCCGCCGATGACGATGAGAGCACCGACCATCGACGTGACCGCCGCGAGCGCCGGCGGCAGACCCTTCGAGCGCAGCCAGCGCGTCGGCGGCCACAGCACCGACGAGACCACGAGGGCCAGCAGCACCGGCAGCAGCGCCGGCCACAGGAAGCTGAGCACCTTCAGCACCGCCCATACGGTGGCCAGCAGCACGATGGTGCGCAGCCCCCAACTGGCGGTCCAGCGCAGTCCCTGGCCGATGACCGTCCCACGATCGCGGCCCCGGTTGGGCACGCGGCCGGGGTCGAGGATGTCGGACGTCGTCGACGCGGTGTCGTCCGATGCGCCGCGACGCCCGTATCTCAACATCTGTGCTCCTGTCTAGACAGCCTTCGACGTCAGCCAACCAGGTGGGAGGGGCAATGCGGTGACGACAGGCCGAGGCTATATCACCATGTGGCCTGTGGAGATGGGAGAAAACTCTGCGAGATCCGATTTCTCACGATAGCGTGCCGTTTCTGTGGGTAAGCACAGTTCGTCGGCGGAGCCGACGCCTCCTCGCGGCCGGCGCCGGGCCTTTGCCTGGAGCGCTGCTGTCGTCTGTCTTCTCGTCGGCGCCGGGGCCCTGGCGCAGGCCACCTTGTTCAGCGGGCGCGACCGCGCTGTCGCCGAGCCGACCGGCTCATCCTGCAAGACCATGGTGGACGTCGACGTCGTGGTGCCGTCGGCCATCTACGACGTGGTGAAACGCGCTGCCGACCGTGCGGTCGACGGCGGGGCGTGCGCCGACTACAAGCTCACGGCGCGCTCCTCCGGGCGCGAGGCGCAGCAGATCGTCGACGGCAAGGTCCCCGACGTGTGGATCCCGGACAGCACGATGTGGATCGACGACGTCAACGCATCGATCGACAAGGGCCGTATGACGACCTCCGGCCAGATCGCGACCAGCCCGGTGGTCGTCGCGGTGCCGAAGGCGCTGAAGGGCGACCCGTCGATCACGGACCAGCCGTGGTGGCTCGACCTGTTCAGCGACGACGTGCCGATGACCGTCAGCGCGCCGCAGGACTCGACGCCGACCGCGCTGGCGCTGGCCGCGGCCGACTCGAACATCACCGAGGACTCGCAGCGCACGCCGTATCTGCGCAGCATCCTGTCGCTCAGCCGCGATGCACAGAGCCCCGCGGCCCTCCTCGACGCGGCGGCGCTGCCGGCCAAGAAGTCCGGCACGCCGGGCGACCTCCTCGATGGTGCGCGACTGTTCCCCACGAGTGAGCAGACGCTGATCACCTACAACCGGAAGCACAAGGACTCGGCGATGACCGCGCTCAGCCCCGAGCCGTCGGTTCCGACGCTCGACTACGAGTGGGTCACCCCGTGGAGCATGTCGTCGGCGCCGCAGAGGCTGCTGGACGCCCTGCACAACCAGCTGACCTCGTCGGAGGGCAG
>CAYPQR010000554.1:0-2338 GCA_964412865.1 uncultured Intrasporangiaceae bacterium | reverse complement strand
CCCGGACGCCTCGACTCACGCGCCGCGCGAACGGTCTGCAGTATGCGGGCCGTGGGATTGTCGAGGTCGCCCCAGTCGGAGTCGAAGGCGTCCCAGTGCGACGGGTCGAGCCAGGCATACCCCGTCGCCTCGCTCCCGGGTGTCACCCGGGGCTCGCGGTCGCAGGGCACTCGGAAGATCACGTCGAGATGCCGCATGTCCACGTCGAACACGGTCGCGAAGACATCGCCGGACTCGATGCGCAGACCCGTCTCCTCGTGCACCTCGCGCGCGACCGCCTCGTGCGGCTGCTCACCGCGCTCGACGAGACCGCCGGGCAGCGACATGCCGTGCCGGTGGGTCTGCCGCAGCGCAAGCACCAGCCCCTCGTGCTCGATGATGGCGATCGCCCCGACGCTGTATGTCGGTCCTGCCAGGCGGATGATCGCGTGGCTCGGCCTCGGCGGGATCCACTTGAAGACCGTCAGCGCCACACGACGCAGCGGCCCCGGGCGCTGCACCGACATCACGCGGCCCGCTCGGTGGTCGATGTCTTGTCGTCTCCCGGATGTCGCATGACCTTGACGGCGTTGTTGATCACCGCCACCAGCGGCACGGCCACGAACGCGCCGAAGATCCCCGCCACCAGGGTGCCGGCGGTGACGGTCACCAGGATCGCCAGCGGATGGATCGCGACGAACTTGCCGAGGATGATCGGGTTGAGCAGGTTGCCGAAGAGCTGCACGATCACGATCAGCGCGATGACCACCACGAGCGCCGTCGTCACGCCCTGCGTCACCAGGGCGACGATCGCGACGATCACCCCCGCGACGATCACACCGATCAACGGCACCAGCGAACCGAGGAAGAGCAGCACCGACAGTGGCACCACCAGCGGCATACCGGCGATGAGCATGACCGGCACCATGGCGAGCGCGTTCAGCGCCGCAAGCAGCACCAGGCTGCGCATGTAGACGATCAGCGTGCGCCACGCGGCGACCCCCGCCCGGGCGATCTGGTCGTGCAGGTGGCGTGGGAAGAGGCCGACCGCCCAGCGCCAGATGCGCCCGTCGTCGAGGATCAGGAAGAGCGTCGCAAACATGCACAGCACCGCGCTGGAGATGATGCTCATGGCGCTGCCGGCCGTGGTGCGCATCCAGGCGCGAATGTCATCGGAATTCTCGCGGATGGTGTCGTCGAGGTTCGTCGTGTATCGGCCGGCGTCGGCGGCATCGACGTGCAGCGGCCCGTGCACCAACCAATGCTGGATGCTGCCGGCGGCGTCGTCCAGCTGGTCCAGCAAGGTGTCCTTCGAGCTGACGATCTGATCGACGACGAACCACACGAGTGCGCCGAAGATGACGATGCCGAGGATGTAGACGAGGATCGCGGCCAGGCTGCGCGGCATACCGCGCCGGTGCAGCCCGGCGACGAACGGATGCAGCAGCGCGGTGAGCATGATCGCGACGGCGAGCGTCACCGTGACGAGGCCGACGCGCGACAGCAGCCAGGCGAGCACCACGAGCGCGGCGACGATCGTGATGAAGCACAGCGACCACCACGCCGCGACGCGCACGCCGCGACTGACGTCGTCGATCGGCCGGCCGCTACCTGGCGGTCGCTCGCCGGCCCGGCGCCATGTGCTCATGTGCGAAGCCTGCCACGAGTGGGGCTGGTGTGGTGAGGCACGTCCGCGGCGATGCCCTGCTGCCCGGGCCTCAGGCCACCTGTCGCGCGGCGGCACGTCCGGCCGCCCGACCGGAGAAGATGCAGCCGCCGAGGAAGGTGCCCTCCAGGGAGTTGTAGCCGTGCACGCCCCCGCCGCCGAATCCGGCCGCCTCACCCGCGGCATACAGCCCCTCGATCGGCGAGCCCGCGGCGTCGAGCGCCCGCGAGTCGAGATCGGTCTGGATGCCGCCGAGCGACTTGCGGGTGAGCACGTGCAGCTGGACGCCGATCAGCGGGCCGGCCTTGGGATCGAGCACCTTGTGCGGCGAACTGACCCGCATCAGCCGGTCACCGCGGAAGTGCCGCGCGCCGCGGATCGCGGTGACCTGCACATCCTTGCTGAACGCGTTGTCGATCTCGCGGTCACGGGCGACGATCTGCCGCTCGATCTCGGCCGCGTCGAGCAGGGGTTCGTCGGTGAGCCCGTTCATCTTGCCGACCAGGGCATGCAGGTCGTCGGCGACGACGAAGTCGGCCCCGTGCTGCTTGAACGCCTCGACCGGTCCCGGCGCGCCGGGCCGCACCCGGGAGCTCAGCAGCTTGTAGTCGCGGTTGGTCAGGTCGGGGTTCTGCTCGGAGCCCGACAGCGCGAATTCCTTCTCGATCATCTTCTGCGTGACGATGAACCACG
>CAYPQR010000553.1:0-2341 GCA_964412865.1 uncultured Intrasporangiaceae bacterium | reverse complement strand
CCGACTTCCGGGCGGGGCTGGCCCAGACCATCGAGTGGTATGAGCGGCACGAGGCCTGGTGGCGGCCGCAGAAGGCCGCGACCGAGGCTCGCTACGCCGGGCAGGTCCCGCAGTGACCCACCCGCCGAGTGGCCCACCTACCGCTCGAGTGGCCCACAAATACGTAGGCCACTCGGCAGGTATGTGGGCCACTCGGATGTCAGGGCCGCGCCGTGACTAGGTGGCTGCTGCTCGGCGGGCACGGGATGCTGGGCACCGATCTGCGGTCGGTGCTGGCCGACCGCGGCGACGACGTCGTGGCACCACGATCCGCGGAGTGTGACATCCGCGAATCCGACGCGCTGGCAGGCCGACTCGACAGGATCGACGCGGTGGTCAACCTCGCGGCATGGACGGCCGTCGACGAAGCGGAGTCGCACGAGCCAGAAGCGTTCGCGCTCAACGCGACCGCGGCTCATCACGTGGCACGGCAGTGCGCCGCTGCCGGCCTGCCGCTGGTGCACGTGTCGACCGACTACGTCTTCGACGGCCACGCGACCACGCCGTATGCCGTCGACGCTCCGCAGCGGCCGCGCTCGGCATACGGTCGCACCAAGGCCGCGGGCGAATGGGCGGTGCGGGCCGCTCACCCGGGCGCGGTCGTGCTGCGCACCGCGTGGCTCTACGGCGCCCATGGATCCAGCTTCGTGTCGACCATGCTGCGGCTCGCCGGGCAGCGCGCGAGGCTCTCGGTCGTCGACGACCAGATCGGCCAGCCGACCTGGACGCGGGACGTGGCGCAGGCAGTCGTCGAACTGGTCGACTCGGGCGCGTCCGGCGGCTACTACCACGCCACGAGCGAGGGGCAGGTCAGCTGGTACGAGTTCACCCGCCAGATCTTCCGGCTGCGCGGCCTCGACCCGGCCCGCGTGGAGCCCACGACGACCGCGGCCTTCCCGAGGCCGGCGCCCCGGCCCGCATACAGCGTGCTCGATCATCCCGGCGACGGGCCGCGGCTGCGACCGTGGCCCGACGCCCTGCGCGAGGCACTCTCGCAGTGGCCGGACGCTTGACCGGTCAGGTGGCGCCGCAGAAGCTCCAGGGTGTGTCGAAGCTGCGGACCATCGCGGGGAAGACGCCGGCCTTCTGTGCGGTGAGGTCGTAGCGCAGCGCCGGACCGTCGGCGTCGACCGAGCCGGTGAAGCTGTTCGCATATTTCTTCGTGTGCACGTCGTAGGCCGATCTCATCAGCTTCGCGCGCACCGCCCGATCGGCGCGGGCCGCGCCGGCCGAGTCGTAGGCGACCACCACCTGGGCATGTTTCGCCTCGGGCACGCTGAGCGCCCACCCGGTGACCTTCGCCAGCCGGCCCGGCGATGCGCCGTGACCCGACCCGTCGGCGCACGCCCGCTCGCCGACGGCGACATCGAGCACGGCCGGTCGCCCGACTCCCGGGAGGACGGTGTGGACCGTGGTGCGAGCGAGGAAGGAGTCAGCAGTTCGCGGCACGGTGTATGCCGGGTGGGAACCCGCATCCGAGATCACCAGGTGTCGGGCGGGGATCACCATGGCCCCGGCCGAGAACAGCACGGCCTCCGGTGCCCGCTGGACGAGGTCGTCGGGGGCGTCGAGCCGCACCACGCCGCCGCTGCGCGACGCGGTGAACCCATGGTTCTCGAACGACGCGACCACGCCGCTCATGTCCACGCCGTCACGCAGCCGGTCGATCGTGACGGGGGTTCCGTGCGGGTCGAGTTGCATCTCCCACGCGACGTCGAGACCGCTCCACGACCAGCCCCGCATGGTGCCGGCGGAGTCGAGCAGCACGGACGTCGCCGGCATACGACCGGTTGCCTTGCGGAACGTCGCGAGCTTCGCGGAGTCGTTCGCCGTCTCGGCGGTGGTGTCGCCCACACCCGCCCGCTCGAAGATGCGGCTCTGGTCGACGAACCGCACCTGGTCGACCGATTTCGGGGCGAGCCGCAGCGCCTCACCGAGAGCACCTGCCGGTATGGACGGCCGGGCCGCCTGGTGCGACCGACCGCTCGGAGGCCTTGTGGGGGACGTATGCGCTGCGCGGCCTGCGCCGCCGTCGCCGCACGCGGCCAGCCCGAGGATCAGCCCCACCACGGCAGCGCTCGCCACCATCCTGCGCATTCGATGCTCCCTCTCCCCTGCAGACGCCCTCGATCACTGCGACGGGGGAAGCTGGACGGTGGTTCCCCGGGACAGAAGAAGGGCCCGCCATGCGGCAGGCCCTTCTCGCGCACGTGGTGCCAGGTGAAGGATTCGAACCTTCGAAGCTTGCGCGGCTGATTTACAGTCAGCTCCCTTTGGCCGCTCGGGCAACCTGGCAAGGAGT
>CAYPQR010000552.1:0-2342 GCA_964412865.1 uncultured Intrasporangiaceae bacterium | reverse complement strand
CCTACTCGACCGGCCAGGGGGAGTCGTTGCAGGCCGTCCGATCGGTGCCGAATCGTGACCATCCGGCACCGTCCCGAGGAGCACGATAAGGCGATGGAGAGCAGAGTCACGACGGCGAGTGCGCGCTGGGCCGTCCTCGGCGTCGTGCTGCTGTTCGTGGTCGACATGATCCTTCCGTCCGGCGCGGCGCCCTGGGTTCTCGCGGTGATGGGCCTGGCCATCGTCGTGTTGCTGGTCATCCTCGCGACCTGCTGGATGCGCGGCGAGCCGATCGCCAAGGGCCGGGCGGTGGCGGCCGGTGTCTTCGCCGTCGGCCTGCCCACCTCCCTGCTCTATCTGGGCACCCTTCCCGATGCGGCCATCCCGCTCGCCGGAGTCGGTGCGATGGTGATCTGCTTCGTCGGCCTGGTCGTGGTGGGCATCATCGGGCTGCGCTCGCCCGGACGGGCGTGATGTCCGGCGAGCCGGTTGTCCAGGAGCCTCAGTCGTCCACGAGGTCGCCGGCCAGCAGCTCGTAGTAGGCGCCGTCGGAGTGCGTGCCGTCCGCGCGGGCATACGCCTGATGGTCGGTGCCCCACCGGCGGAACCCGGCCTTCTCCAGTACGTGCTGCGAGGCGACGTTGTCCAGGTCGGTGCCGGCGTGCAGGCGGGTCACCCCCAATCCTCCCTCGGAGACGGGGGCGAACGCGTGGGTGACCACTGCCGCGAGGGCCTCGGTCGAATAGCCGCGCCCGCGGGCGTCGGCGTGCACCCAGTAGCCCACTTCGGCGTTGGTCGGCGTGCCCTGCCCGAAGCCGAAGACACCGATGCTGCCGAGGGCCTCGTCCGTGGTCGCGTCGGCGATGCACCAGGTGATGGCCTGGCGGGTGTCGCGCAGATCGCACCGGCGGCGGAGCCAGGCATCGAAGGTGGCACTGGTCGGCTGCGCTCCCGCGGGCATGAACAGCGCACTGGCCACGTCGAGCCGCTGGTCGGGCCGCGGGCGGTCGTCGGTCCGCCACTCTCGCAGCCTCAGGCGTTCGGTGCGCAGGATGGGCACGGCCAGTGGGACGACGCGTGTCGCCGCGCGGTCGTCCTGGGCCAGCAACTCGAAGGACAGCGCCCCGGACGACGGCCCGTTCGGCTGGGCGAGGACCTCCCGTTCGGTCGCGCACTGGCGAAAGCCCGCGCGGCGCAGGGAGCGCTGCGACGGCGTGTTGTCGATGTCGGTGCCTGCCTCCAAGCGGTGCAGCCCGAGCCCGCCGTCCTGCTCGGGCCCGAACGCGTGCGTGATCACCAGGTCGAGAGCGCGCTGGATGACGCCGCGGCCGCGGGCCGACGGGTCGAGGAAATAGCCGAGCATGCCGCTGCCGGCGGTCATGGGCTGGTTCAGGCGAATGATCTGCACGTGCCCGAGCGGCCGGTCGGACCCGGGGTCGGCGATGCACCAGAAGACTCCCTCGCCCGACGCCATGCGCTCACGTTGCTGCTCGCACCAGGCAGCGACATCCGGGGTCTTGGCGGCACCGTGCAGGAAGAATCGGCGCATCGGCCCGTCGATCCGCGGCGGAGTGTCGTCGGGCCGCCAGGCGCGCAGCCGCACGCCGTCGCCGTCCAGTGGGGTCGGCGTGAACCACGGATGCGCCGGTTCCCGAGGCTCGCCGGCGCACAGGTGGCCGAGCCACAAGGCGGCGGGCCCGTCCGGCGCGTCGTGCATGCCCGGCCAGGTGCCGTCGATCGTGAACCCGTTGGCCCATGCGACGCGCCTGGAGGCCCAGTTGCCGGCGCCGGCCCGCCACACGATCGTCTGCAGGCCGAGCTCGTCGAACCCGTGGTCGATGACGGCGCGAGCGGCCGCGGTCATGATGCCGCGGCCGCGCACGGCGGGGTGGGCTCCGAAACCGATCTCGGCGACGGTCTGCCCGTGATGGCGCAGGTTGATCGATCCGGCGAACGCTCCGTCGACCTCGATCGCCCACGTCGACGACGTGCCGTCCCGCCAGCCCGACTGCACCTGTGCGAGGAATGCGGTGGCCTCGTCCTGCCCGTAGGGATGGGGCAGCGACACCCAGCGGCGGGCGGTCTCGTCGCCCGCGAACTCCACGATGCGCGGTATGTCGCCCGGGTGGTGGGCTCGCAGCGTGGCCTCGCCGGCGCGGAGTGGGGGCACGCAGGCGGGGAAGTCGGGCATGCTCACAGACAACCAGATCGAGCGCCCCGGCACATCCGGTTTGTGCCCTCGATCGGTCGCGGTGCATCACCTGGCCGGTCCGGGGAGCAAAACCGGCGCCCCGGCCGTTAGTCTTGATGGGTCTGTCCACTATCAAGGGGAGTGTCCGTGCCCAAGGTCGTCGAGAAGGTGC
>CAYPQR010000551.1:0-2347 GCA_964412865.1 uncultured Intrasporangiaceae bacterium | reverse complement strand
CGCTCGCCGCACACTGTCAGGTGATCGTGGTGACCCACCTCGCGCAGGTGGCGGCATACGGGGACCATCACCTGGTCGTGCGCAAGCACGGCGACGGGCACGTCGGCCGCAGCGACGTGCGCGTCGTCGACGGGGACGAGCGTCGCACCGAACTCGCACGTATGCTCGGCGGCGTCAGCGACAGCGCCGCGGCGCTCTCACATGCCGAGGAACTCACGAGACTGGCACGATGAGGGGTGTGAACACCTCGATCTGGGACCGCGTGCGCCATCGCGACACTCAGATCGGCGGCATCGTGCGGGTCGATCCGCGCACCAAGAACCTCACGAAGCGGCTCGATCCGGGCGACATCGCCGTGATCAACCATCGGGACATCGACCGGGTGAGTGCCGAGGCGCTGGTCGCGTGCGCGCCCGCGGCCGTCGTCAACGCCGCGCGCTCGAGCAGCGGCCGCTACCCGAACCTCGGGCCCGGGATCATCGTCGAGGCCGGCATCCCGCTGATCGACGCCGTGGGGGAGCAGGTCATGAGCATCGTCCCCGAGGGCGCGCACGCTCAGATCGACGACAACCGGATGATGCTGGGTGGGCAGGTCGTGGCCGAAGGCACCTTGCTGGATGCCCAGGCGGTGCAGGACGCGATGGACGAGGCGCGCGCCGGCCTCAGTGTGCAGATCGAGGCGTTCGCCGAGAACACGATGGACTACCTGCGCCAGGAGCGTGAACTGCTGCTGGGCGACGCGGGCGTGCCCGACGTGCGCACGTCCATCGACGGGCGACACGTGCTGATCGTCGTGCGCGGCTACCACTACAAGGAGGACCTGCAGACGCTGCGGGCGTTCATCCGCGACTACAAGCCGGTGCTGATCGGCGTCGACGGCGGGGCCGATGCCCTCGTCGAGGCGGGATACCGACCCGACATGATCGTCGGTGACATGGATTCGGTGAGCGACGACACGCTGACCTGCGGTGCCGAAGTCGTCGTGCACGCCTATCGCGACGGCCGGGCTCCCGGTATGGCGCGGGTGAGGGCCCTGGGCATCGCGGACGCCGTGGTCTTCCCGGCGACGGGGACCAGTGAGGACATCGCGATGCTGCTGGCCGATGCGCGCGGCGCGACCCTCATCGTGGCGGTCGGCACCCATGTGACGCTGATCGAGTTCCTGGACAAGGGGCGAGCGGGCATGGCGAGCACGTTTCTGACCCGCCTGCGGGTCGGCGGAAAGCTGGTCGACGCCAAGGGCGTCAGCCAGCTGTATCGCTCACGCATCGGAGGCCCCTGGCTGTTGCTCCTGCTCGTGGTCGGCGTCGCCGCCCTGGTGGTGGCCATGTGGGCGACCCCCGGCGGTTCCGCGGCGCTGCAGGTGCTCGGCTCACGCTGGGACGACCTCTGGTCGTGGATCGTAGGGATATTCACATGATCGACTTCCGCTATCACATCGTCTCGCTGGTGGCGGTGTTCCTCGCCCTGGCGATCGGCATCGTCATCGGCGGCTTCTCGCTCCCGGGCGAGGTCGGGGCATCGCTGAACAATCAGGTCACGCAACTGCGCAGCGAGAAGAACACGCTGCGCGACGAGGCCGCCCAGGCGGCGTCCGCGATGACCAAGCGTGACCAGTTCATCAGCGGCATGCTGCCGGCGATCGTCGACAAGAAGCTGACCGGCCAGTCGATCGCCGTCATCGTCCTCCCCGGCACCGACCCGTCACTGGTCAACAAGACGAAGGACAACATCGGTAAGGCCGACGGCACCGTCTCCTCCACCGTCTACCTGTCGAAGGACTGGTCCACGTCCGGTTTCTCCGGCAAGGAGAGCTTCACGTCGTTCGCCCACCGGCTCGACATCGACACCAGCGCCGTTCCGGAGGGCCGGCTGCCCGGCCTCGTCCTGGGCCGTGCCGTGATCGCCGGTAGCCCGAAGGGCGACAAGTCCAAGAAGGTCAGGGTGCTTCCCAGGCTCCGCGGCGACGACCTGGTCACGGTGACGCCCGAGCATCCCGGCGAGGCGACCGGTGTCGTCGTGCTGTGGCCGACGATGTCCGACGACTCCGAAGCGGTCCAGGGATGGACCCGGATGATCGCGGCGATCGGCGCCAGCACGGAAGGGGTCGTCGGTGTCTCGGGCGGCCCCACCAAGGACGACCCGACCACTCCGGACGCCCTGGTTTCTTCGTTGCGGCGGACCCCGGACTCCGCGGCACGCATGAGCACCGTCGATGACGGGCGGCTCGCGATGGGCCAGGCCGCACTCATCCTCGCCATGCGTTCCGAACTCGCGGGACATTCCGGCCAGTACGGTATCGAGCATGATGCGACCAGCACCTTCCCCAAGAAGCCGGTGAGCTGAC
>CAYPQR010000550.1:0-2354 GCA_964412865.1 uncultured Intrasporangiaceae bacterium | reverse complement strand
TGCTGGTCGGGGTCCTTCTGACGCTCGGCACGTCCTTGTTCGTCGCTGCGGAGTTCTCGCTGGTCGCGCTCGACCGGCCCGCTGTGCAGCGCGCCGCGGATGCCGGTGACCACGGGGCGGCCAGGGTCCTCGTCTCGCTGCGCGGCCTGTCGACGCAGCTGTCGGCGGCGCAGGTCGGCATCACCGTCACCACGCTGGTGCTCGGCTACATCGTGCAGCCGTCGGTCGGTCGGCTGCTCATCCAGGCGTTGGGGCCGGTCGGCCTGCCGGACGCCACGACGACCGCGATCGCCACGGTGGCCGCGCTCATCATCGCCACGCTGTTCTCGATGATCATCGGCGAACTGGTGCCGCAGTTCCTCGGCATCTCCGCGCCGCTGCGCGTCGCCAAGATCGTCGCGGGGCCGGTGCGCATGGTCTCGATCGCGGTGCGGCCGCTGATCCTGTTGCTCAACGGCTCGGCCAACCGGCTGCTGCGATTCATGGGCATCGAGCCCCAGGAAGAGCTGAGCGCCGCGCGCACACCGCAGGAGCTGGCCTCCCTGGTGCGGCGTTCGGCGGAGGCCGGCGCGCTCGAGGAGGGCACCGCGCGGCTGCTGACACGCTCGCTCAACTTCGGCGAGCAGGACGCCGAGGACGTCATGAGCCCGCGAGTGCGCTGCACCGCGGTCGAGCGCACGGCGTTCGCCGCCGACGTCATCGACGTCGCACGCAGCACGGGGCACTCGCGGTTTCCCGTGCTCGGCGAGGACTGGGACGACGTGGTCGGTGTGGTGCACGTCAAGAAGGCGTTCGCCGTGCCGCAGGAGCGTCGGGACCAGGTGCCGGTCACCGCGTTGATGGTGCCGCCGGTGCTCGTGCCCGAGACGATGAAGCTCGATCCGTTGCTCGTGCTGCTGCGCGCCAGTGGTCTGCAGTTGGCCGTCGTCGTCGATGAATACTCCGGCACCAGCGGCGTCGTCACGCTCGAAGACGTCATCGAGGAGATCGTCGGTGAGGTCAATGACGAGCACGACCGCGTGCAGGATCCGAGCCGTCTGCTGCCGGACGGCTCTTGGACGGTCTCGGGCCTGTGGCGCCCGGACGAGGTGCGCGACCGCATCGGCGCGCCGATCCCGGAGGACAGCGCCTATGAGACCGTCGGCGGATTCGTCATGGCCGCCGTCGGGCGCGTGCCGCGAGAGGGCGATGTCGTCGACCTCGACGGATGGGCGCTGCGCGTGGTGACGATGGACGGTCGGCGGGTGGATCGCATACGGCTGTGGCCGGTGCTCGAGCCGCCGGCCGACGCGGAGGGCCATGGGAGCGACGCGCCGGAGAAGGAGCGGCGGTGAGCTTCTTCCTCGCGGTGATCTTCCTGCTCGGCAACGCGTTCTTCGTCGGCGCCGAGTTCGCCGTGATGGCCAGCCGGCCGGCTCAGCTCGAGCCGCTGGCGGCGCAGGGCAGCAAGCGGGCCCGGGCGAGCCTCGTCGCGCTGGAGAACGTCTCGTCGCTGCTGGCGTGCGCGCAGCTGGGGATCACCGTGTGTTCGGTGTTGCTCGGTGCCGTCGCGGAGGGGGCCCTGCACCACGTCATCGCCGGCCCGCTCGCCGGGATCGGGATTCCCGACGAGGCATCCGAGGCCATCGCCTTGTTGCTCGCGCTGCTGATCGTGGCCTATTTCCACGTCGTGCTCGGCGAGATGGTGCCCAAGAACCTGGCCATCGCGGGCCCGGAGCGCGCGGCGATCCTGCTCTCACCGGTGCTGCTCGGCATCACCCGTGCCCTGCGGCCGGTGATCCGGATGGTCGAGGCCGTCTCGAAGTTCCTCGTGCGCCGCCTCGGGGTCGAACCGCAGGACGAGGTCGGGGGTGCCTTCTCCGCGCATGAGGTCGGCCTGATCGTCGAGGAGTCGCGGCGCGAGGGGCTGATCGCCGAGGGGCAGCAACAGCGGGTGCAGGGGGCGCTGCAGTTCAGCGACAAGGTGGCCGCGGACGTGGCCGTGCCGCTGGGCGAACTCGTGACGTTGCGCATCGGCGCCACGCCCGAGGACATCGAGCACCTCGTGGCCAGGCGTGGCTTCTCGCGCTTCCCCGTGCTCGACCGCACCGGCGAGATCGCGGGATACCTCCACCTGAAGGACGTGCTGTATGCGCGCGACGAGGCCTACGTCGAGCCCGTGCCTCCCAAACGCATCCGGCGCCTCGCGACCGTGCAGACGACCGATGAGGTCGAGGACGTGCTCCTGACCATGCAGCGCAGCGGCGCGCACCTGGCGCGCGTCGTGACCCCGAAGGGTGAGGTCGTCGGCGTGATCTTCCTCGAGGACGTGCTGGAGGAGCTGGTCGGCGAGGTCAGCGACTCCACGCAGCGGT
>CAYPQR010000549.1:0-2361 GCA_964412865.1 uncultured Intrasporangiaceae bacterium | reverse complement strand
CGCGGCTGGGGACGCGACATCGACCCGCACACCGCCGAGGACCTGCTCACCGCCTATCGCAGGGCCGGCGGCACGACGCTCGACACGGCCCACGCCTACGACGACGGAATGTCCGAGGAGCTGGTCGGCGCGCTGCTGGCGACCACGCGCCGTGACGAGCTGGTGCTGTGCGCCAAGTCCGGATTCGAATGCGGCGCGTGGGAGGATGGGCGACCCGACACGTCTCGCGGCGGCCTGCTGCGTCGCCTCGACACCTCGCTCAGCCGGCTGCGCACCGACCACGTCGACCTGTGGCTGGTGGACGCCTGGAACGACGAGATTCCCCTGGACGAGACCCTTTCGGCCCTCGAACATGCCGTGCAGTCGGGGCGCACACGCTACGTCGGGGTCGGCGGGTATCTCGGCTGGCACCTGGCACTCGCGGCGACGACGTTGCAGGCGGCCCGGGTCCCCGTCGTCGCCTGCGGAACGACCTACAACCTGCTGGAGCGCTGCGCGGAGCAGGACGTGATCGACGCCGCCGACTACCTCGGCTGCGGCGTGATCGCCTGGTCGCCGCTGGCCGGTGGAGTGCTGACGGGGAAGTATCGGCGCGGCATACCGGCCCAGTCGAGGGCGGCGGCGGGCGGCACCGTGCGGCTGCTGCACGAGGGGAACGGTCCCGTGGTCGAGGCGCTGACCACGGCGGCCGAGGGTCTGGGGGTCTCCGCCGCCGAGGTCGCCCTTGCCTGGACGCGTGAACGCACCGGCATCGCAAGCATCACGGTCGGCTGCCGCACCACGGTGCAACTGGCCACGGCGCTGCGCAGCGACCGGCTCAGGGTGCCACGGGAGGTGGCGGAGGCACTCGACGAGGTGTCGGCCTGACCGACGGCGCTACCGCTCGTCGTATTCGAGGTCGTCGGCGTCGTCCGACAGCCCTAGATACTGGGGCGTGTCGTCGTCCTCGTCGTCGTCGAAGTCGCCTTCGTCCTCGCCCTCGTCGTAGTCGTCCTCGTCTTCGGCCTCGTCGTCATCGCCGCCGTAGACCTCCAACGGGGTGACTTCGCCATAGGCATCCAGAAGCACGTCGTCATATGCCTCGAAGGCATCGGCGAGGTCGCGGTATGCGGCGACGACGGTCGGGTCGTTCTCGCCACGACGTGATGCGGCGGCCTCGAGGTGGCGCTCGAGCGCACTCACGAGCGTGCTCAGCGCGGCGCGCGGATCGGCGGTCATGATGCAGACGGTATCTGTTTTGTCGCAGAATGGGCAGCAATGATCCAGTATGAATACCGCGTTCTGAGCTTCGGCCGCGAGATGACCGGCGGCGACCTGCGACAGCTGCTCACCGATCACGCGGAATACGGCCACTGGGAACTCGCACGCACCCGCCTCTACATCGGCGGCCGCCGCCGCGTCTGGCTGCGCCGCAAGATCATCCGGGTGCAACGCACCGCATGATCCGGCCACCGGAGTCGAGCCGGAACCGCGCCCGCCACACCCCGGTGCTGAAACATGTCGTCGTGATCCTGTCCTATCACGGCATGAAGGACACCATGGACTGCGTCGCGTCTCTCGTCGAGGGCAACCCGGATGCCGCCGTATTGGTGGTGGACAACGGGTCGTACGACGGTGTCATCGAACAGGTCGAGGCGACGTGGCCGCACGTGAGGACGCTACAGACCGGCTCGAACTTGGGTTTCTCGGGCGGGATCAACGCCGGCCTGCGATGGGCCATCCAGCAGGGCGCCGAGACGATCACCATTTTGAACAACGACACGATCCTGCGCACTGGCGTGACGCGTCGCCTCGCGTCGTCGGCGGCGGCTGGCGCAGCCGTCAGTCCCGAGGTCCGATATCGGACCGACCCCGATCGGATCTGGTTCGGCGGGGGGACCGTCGAGCCGGAGACATGGTTACCCCGTCATCTGTCGGAGTCCGAGCTGGAACTTCGCCCACCCGGCGCCGACGGGCTGAGGAGATCCGACGTCCTTGCGGGGTGCTGCGTCACCGCCACGGTCGACACGTGGCAGCGGGTCGGGATGTTCGACGAGCGGTACTTCCTCTATTTCGAGGATTCCGACTGGAGCCTGCGCGCCACAGCTGTCCGCGTCCCGCTGGCCGTCGACACCCGGGCGGTGATCGAGCACAGCGTGTCGGCGTCATTCAACGGGCCCTTCAGCTACCTCGGGCTGTATTTCTACGCCAGGAACGGACTGCTGTTCGGCAGAGATCATGGGGCGAGCATCGGCGCACGGGCACGCTTCGTACGCCGGCATGTCGTCCCGTCGGTGCACGGAGCATGGAGATCGGGCAAGGCCGAGGGTTTGCGGCGTACGTGGGTCCTCGGCCGGGCCATGGCCGATCATGCGCGCGGGA
>CAYPQR010000548.1:0-2366 GCA_964412865.1 uncultured Intrasporangiaceae bacterium | reverse complement strand
TGACGTCCTCGGGCGAGGTGTTGAGCGGCGGCACGAAGTGGATCCGGTTGAAGTTGCTCATCGGCAGCAGGCCGCGTCGCTTGCAGCCGGCCAGGATCGCCGCCATCGCGTCACTGCTGCCGCCGTATGGCGCCAGCGGCTCCCGCGTCTGCGCGTCCTTGACGAACTCGATCGCCCAGAAGGCGCCCTTGCCGCGCACCTCGCCGATCCATTCGTGCTTGTCGGCGAGCTCGCGCAGGCCGGGGCCGAGCACGTCGTTGCCGAGCATCTCGGCGTGCTCGACGATGTGCTCGTCCTCCATCGTGCGGATCGTCGCCACCGAGGCCGCACACGAGATCAGGTGACCCGAGTAGGTCAGCCCGCCCGGGTAGGGGCGCTCGGCGAAGGTGTCGGCGATCGCGTCGCTGATCGCGACCCCGCCCTGCGGCGCATACCCGGAGTTGACGCCCTTGGCGAACGTCAGCAGGTGCGGCACGGCGTTGTCGTGCTCGACCGCGAACCACTTGCCGCTGCGCCCGAATCCGGCCATCACCTCGTCGGCGATGTAGACGATGCCGTAGCGGTCGCAAAGCTCCCGCACACCCGACAGGTAGCCCGGAGGCTGCACCATGATGCCGGGCGTGCCCGGGATCGACTCGAGCACGACCGCGGCGATCGTGTCCGGCCCCTCGAACTGGATGGTCTGCTCCAGGTGGCGCAGCGCGCGCTCGCACTCCTCCTGCTCCGTGGTCGCACCGAACTGGCTGCGATACAGGTAGGGACCGAAGAAGCGGACGACGCCCGCCGCAGGGTCGTCGTTGGGCAGCCGCCGCGGCTCACCGGTCATGTTCACGGCCAGGTTGGTGCCGCCGTGGTATGAGCGATAACGCGCCAGCACCTTCTTGCGCCCGGTGTGCAAGCGCGCCATCCGCACCGCGTGCTCGTTGGCATCCGCACCGCCGTTGGTGAAGAACACCTTGTCGAGGCCCGCCGGCGTGTGCGACGCGATGAGCGCCGCAGCCTGCGAGCGCACGTCGACGGCATACGACGGGGCGGCGCTGCACAGCGTGGCGGCCTGCTCCTGGATCGCCTTCACGACGCGCGGATGCTGGTGGCCGATGTTGGAATAGACCAGCTGCGAGGCGAAGTCGAGGTAGCTGTTGCCCTCGCCGTCCCAGATGCGCGAGCCCTCCGCCTTGGTGAGGACCATCGGCGAGATCTTGGCCTGCGCCGACCAGGTGTGGAAGACGTGCTTGCGGTCGAGAGCGTAGGTCTGCTCGGGACCGGTGAGCTGTTCAGTCATTTTGCGGGAACCCCAATTCGAGTCCGCCCTCCCGCCGCGATGCGGGGTCGGGCCAGCGGGTGGTGATGACCTTCGAGCGAGTGTAGAAGTGCACTCCCTCGGCACCATACGCGTGGGTGTCGCCGAAGAGCGAGCGCTTCCAGCCACCGAACGAGTGATAGGCGACCGGCACCGGGATCGGCACGTTGACGCCGACCATGCCGACCTGCACATCCTTGGTGAAGCGGCGTGCTGCTCCCCCGTCGTTGGTGAACACCGCTGTGCCGTTGCCGTATTCGTTGCGGTTGATCAGGTCGATCGCCTCGTCGTAGGACTTGGCGCGCACGACCGAGAGGACGGGGCCGAAGATCTCGTCGGTGTAGACCTGCATGTCCTCGGTCACGTGGTCGAACAGGGTCGGGCCGAGCCAGAAGCCGCCCTCGGCGCCGCGTGCCTTGACCTCGCGGCCGTCGACGACGACCTTCGCGCCGGCCTTCTCGCCGGCTTCGATGTAGCCGGCGACCTTGTCGCGGTGCGCCCTGGTCACCAGCGGGCCGAAGTCGGCCTCCTTCTGGTCGCTCGGACGGCCGTCGCCGACGACGAGCGTCCTGGTGCGCTCGGCGATCCGGGCGATCAGGTCGTCGGCGATGGGCTCGACGGCGACGAGCACGCTGATCGCCATGCAGCGCTCGCCCGCGCTGCCGTACCCCGCGCTGACGGCGGCGTCCGCGGCGGCGTCCAGGTCGGCGTCGGGCAGCACGACCATGTGGTTCTTGGCGCCGCCGAGCGCCTGCACGCGCTTGCCGCGCGAGCTCGCCTCGTCATAGACGTATTGCGCGATCGGGGTGGAGCCGACGAAGCTGACCGCACCGATCTCGGGGCTCTGCAGCACGGCGTCCACGGCGGTCTTGTCGCCCTGCAGCACGTTGAAGATGCCGTCCGGCAGGCCGGCCTCCTGCCACAGCTTGGCCATCCAGATCGAGGCCGACGGGTCCTTCTCGCTGGGCTTGAGCACGACCGCATTGCCCGCGGCGATGGCGAGGGGGAAGAACCACATCGGCACCATCGCCGGGAAGTTGAACGGGCTGATGATGCCGGCGACGCC
>CAYPQR010000547.1:0-2367 GCA_964412865.1 uncultured Intrasporangiaceae bacterium | reverse complement strand
CATCTATGCCTGAGGGGTGCGGCTGGTCAGCGCGTCCCGCGCGGCGTGTATGGCGCCACCGAGGGCGGGGTCGGTCGGCTCGGGCAGATCGTCGAGCGGCCACCAGCCGATGCCGTCGGACTCGTCGGACACCTGCGGCACCGCGCCCTCGGCTGCGACGGCCGCGAAGCGCAGGTCGAGGTGGGAGCGGCACCGGCCGAATGCGGACGACAGGTCGTGGTGGCTCAGATGCACCAGCTGTGGAGTCATGGCGAGGCGGGGGAGACCGGACTCCTCGGTCGCCTCACGCCGGGCCGCCTCGGCCACCGAGGTGTCGTGCGCCTCCAGATGCCCGCCCACCTGCAGCCACAGGTGCGCCTTCTTGTGCAGCACCAGCAGCACCCGCTCGAGCGCGTGGTCGTAGACGAACACCCCGGCGGTGAAGTGGTCGGCCGGGCCGTCGCGCCACATGGCGTCCGGATGTGCGTCGAGGTGACGCAGGTAGGCGGCGCGAAGCGAGTCCTGCGCATCATCCGGCGGTGCCCACCGGGTCAGCAGTGCGCGCGCATCGGTGTGCAACCGGGCGAAGCCGTCCGGAAGCGATGTCATGATCCGGACGGGCCCTCGTCGTCCTTGTCGTCGCCGCCGTCCGTCGGGTCGCTCCCGCCGGCCTCGTCGGTCGCGGATCGATCTGCCGGGCCGGCGTCGGGAAGCTGCGGATTGGTGCCCTTCTCGGCATCGAATTCGGCCCGGCCCTGCGCGAGCAGCTGCTCGAGCGCATCGTCCATCTCGTCGCGCTCGGGCACTTCCTGCACACCGGAGGTGCGCTTCTGCACGTAGCCGTCGGGGTCGTCGAGGTCGGCCGCGGTCGGCGCGAAGTCGGGGTGCTTCCAGGCGGCGTCTCGGGCCGACGCGCCGCCGGCGTCCTCGAGCGCCGCGAACAGGGCCGCGGCGTCGCGCATACGACGGGGCCGCAGCTCGAGCCCGACCAGCGACGCGAAGACGCGCTCGGCCGGCCCCGTGGTGGCGCGGCGGCGGCGCACGGCCTCCGCGAGCGCCGCGACGTGCGGCAGGTGCGGCGACACGGCGCGTTCGCTCACCTCGTCGACCCAGCCCTCGACGAGCGCGAGCAGCGTCTCCAGATGGGCCAGCGCACGCTGCTGCGCCTCGCTGGGTTCGGGCGTGAACATCGAGCCCTGCAGCGCCTGCTGCATCGCGGCCGGATCGGACGGGTCGGCGTCGCGGATGGCCTCCTCGATGCGGTCGGTGTCGATGGTGATGTCGCTGGCGTAGCTCTGCACGGCGGCGATCAGCGCGGGTCCCAGCCACGGCACGCCCTGGAACAGGCGCACCCGAGCGGTCTCGCGCACGGCGAGGAACAGGTGCACCTCGCCGGCGTCGACGGACAGGCCGGAGGCGAAGTCCTGCACGTTGCGCGGCAGGATCACCACCGGATTGCCCTCGACGAGCGGCAGGCCCATCTCGGTGCCGGTCACCACGTCGCCGGCGAGCGCGCCGACGGCCTGACCGACCTGCATACCGAACATGGCGCTGCTCATGCGCGCCACCATCGGCTCCATCTGGCCCATCAGCATGCTCGGGTCGAGGCCCGCCGGCAGCCCGAGCTCCTGGGCGTCGGCCCCGCCGAGCTGGCCCAGTTGCTCGCGCATCGCCCGCTGTATGGCCGCGCCGACTCCCTGCGCGACCGGCTCGACCAGGTGGCGCCACATCGGCATGGTGTGCTCCACCCACTCGGCGCGGCTCCACGCCTTCACCCCGGTCGTCGCCGGGAAGTCGCTGACGGCATCCAGCCACAGTGCGGCCACCTGGGCGACCTGCTCGACGTCGTGCACGGTCGAGGAACTGACGGAACTGTCGCCCTCGGAGGCGACCTGCTTGCGGGCGACGTCGGTCGCCATCGTCACGTTGAAACTGCCGTCACTCGGCCCGCTCATCATCGCCTGGATCTGCGACTGCACCATCTGCATCATCGACGGGTCGATGTTTTGCATCCCCATTTGCTTCAGGGCGTCGGCAAGCTGGGGATTGTCGGCGATGTTGCCACCCATCAGGTTGCGCAACAATTCGCTCAGATCCGGCTGATCCGGCTCGTCCGGCCCGTCAGGCTGTGCGGGGTCCTTGTCTGCCACGATGATCTCCTTGCCGGGGCGGGGTGACAAAATGTGCCTCTCCACCAGATAACCACGAGGAGCCGCCGGCTAGTTCCGCAGGCTGCGGCGTTCGCTCTCGGCGCAGGACACGAGCGGGCCGGCTCCGCCGAGCGCGGCCACCGGCCGGGAGGTTCGAGCATGTGTGATGATCCCAGGATCAAGCTGGCGCAGATCCGCGACGAGCCGCTCTCGGTCGACGAACTGCTGGACGCCGTCC
>CAYPQR010000546.1:0-2369 GCA_964412865.1 uncultured Intrasporangiaceae bacterium | reverse complement strand
ACCTCGAGGCGCAGAAGAGCGCGGACGGCGCCGGCTCGCACAAGGGCAGGATCGTCATGGCGACCGTCAAGGGCGACGTGCACGACATCGGCAAGAACATCGTCGGCGTGGTGCTGCAGTGCAACAACTACGACGTGATCGACCTCGGCGTGATGGTGCCGGCGCAGAAGATCCTCGACACCGCCAAGGAGGAGGGGGCCGACATGATCGGCCTGTCCGGCCTGATCACACCGTCGCTGGAGGAAATGGTCGGGGTCGCCTCCGAGATGGAGCGTCAGGGCTGGGAGATCCCGCTGCTGATCGGCGGAGCGACGACCTCACGTGCCCATACCGCCGTCAAGATCACCCCGAAATATCACGGCCCCGTCGTCTGGGTGAAGGACGCGTCGCGTTCGGTGCCGACGGCGTCCGCCCTGCTGTCGGATGAGCGGCGCGACGCGTTCATGACGCAGATCGAGGAGGACTACGAGGGCCTGCGCCGGCTGCATGCCGCCAAGCGCGGGGACCGCCCGATGCTGACGATCCAGGAGGCGCGCGACGCCCGCACCCCGATCGAGTGGGAGGGCTATCGTCCGCCGCGCCCTCGCTTCCTGCTGCAGCAGGCCAAGGACGTGTGTCACGGCCCGGAATGCGACCACCAGCACGAGAAGATCACCTCGTGGACCAAGACGTTCACCGACTACCCGCTGGAGGTGCTGCGCGACTACATCGACTGGCAGCCGTTCTTCAACGCATGGGAGATGAAGGGCAAATTCCCTGACATCCTCAACAATCCGGCGACCGGGGAGGTTGCCCGCAAACTCTGGGACGACGCACAGACGATGCTCGACAAGGTGGTCTCGCAGCGCTGGGTGCAGGCCAACGCGGTCATCGGGTTCTTCCCGGCCAACGCGGTGGGTGACGACGTCGAGGTCTATACGGATGAGACGCGCAGCCGGGTGCGGATGCGACTGGCGCATCTGCGGCAGCAGGGCAAGCACCGTCCGGGCATACCCAACCGGGCGCTGTCCGACTATGTTGCGCCCAAGGAGACCGGCCTGCCCGACTATGTCGGGGCGTTCGCGGTCACGGCGGGCCTCGGTGCCCAGGAGCGCATCATGGCCTTCAAGAAGGAGCTGGACGACTACAGCGGCATCCTGCTGGAGTCGCTCGCCGATCGGCTGGCCGAGGCGTTCGCGGAGCGGATGCACGAGATGGTGCGCACCGACCTGTGGGGATACGTCCCCGACGAGGATCTCGACAACGACGCCCTGATCGCCGAGCGTTACCAGGGCATCCGGCCGGCTCCGGGCTATCCCGCGTGCCCGGACCACACCGAGAAACGGCATGTCTGGGATCTGCTCGACGCGACCCGTCAGACCGGGATCGAGCTCACGGACTCCATGGCCATGTGGCCGGGGGCGGCCGTGAGCGGCTGGTACTTCTCACACCCCGAGTCGCAGTACTTCGTCGCCGGCCGGGTCGGCAAGGATCAGGTCACCGACTATGCGAGCCGGAAGGGCTGGACGATGGAGGAGGCCGAACACTGGCTGGCCCCCAACCTCGCCTATGACCCGGAAGCATGACCGAGGTGGGAGCGCTTCCGGCCGCGGTCCTGTGGGACATGGACGGCACTCTCGTCGACACGGAGCCCTACTGGATCGAGGAGGAGGACGCCCTCGTGGGCGAGTTCGGCGGCATCTGGTCGCAGGAGCTCGCGCTGGAGTGTGTGGGCAATCCGCTGCCCGTCTCGGCGCAGGTGATCCGCGATCATTCGCCCGTCACCCTCGAGGTCGACGAGATCGTCGACCGGCTTCTGAAGGGCGTGTCGAGGCGGATGCGTGAGCACGTGCCGTGGCGGCCGGGCGCACGCGAACTGCTCGCGTCGTGCGTGAGCGCGGGGGTGCCCAATGCGCTCGTCACGATGTCGTACGACTCGTTCGCCTCGGTCCTGATCGACGCGCTCCCGGAGGGAACGTTCCACGCGGTGGTCACCGGCGACATCGTCCACCAGGGCAAACCGCACCCCGAGCCGTACATGACGGCCGCCGAGGCGCTGCAGGTGAACCCGGCCGACTGCGTGGCGATCGAGGACTCGGTGCCGGGCGTCAATTCGGCTCGGGCAGCGGGGGTTCCGACCATCGCGGTGCCGCATGTGGTGAAGGTGCCCGCGCTGACTGGTGTCGTGCAGGTGGAGTCGCTGGAGAAGCTCACCGCAGCCGACCTGATCCCCATCACCAGATCAGCGTCTACATCTCGTCTGCAATAGCGGCTGCAGTCCCTCGCGAAGGAACGGCAGGCTTGTGACCGACCCCCTCCGGATTGCCTCACGGAGATATGCCGCGCTTTGCCCGTTCTTGCGGGGGTTGCGCCGCGGCCTGGGACACCAC
>CAYPQR010000545.1:0-2371 GCA_964412865.1 uncultured Intrasporangiaceae bacterium | reverse complement strand
CGGGCGAACTCGCGCGCGGCGGCCGGCGCAAGGACGACGCGCACCATGCTCGAGCCGGGATCGGTGACCTCGACGAGATCCTCTCCGCTGTCATCCGGCTCCAATGAGACCTGGCTGTCGTGGCATTCGATGATCACCGCGTGCCGTTCGGACTCCCACGCGAGGCTGAGCGTGCTGACCCGGAACTCCTCGTCGATCGGCGTGGTGAGCGGATTGTTGTCCTGCGGTGCCTCGGGCAGGTCGGCCGTCGCATCGACCTCGTCGAGCAATTCGTTGACCCGCTCGGACAGGACCTGCACCTGCTCCTTCTCCAGCGCCATCGACACGACGCGCCGGCCCTGCACGGCCTGCAGGAAGAACGTGCGCTCGCCCGGTTCACCCACCGTCCCGGCGACGAACCGGTCGGGCTCGTCAAACTCGATCTGCGGCATACCTCGACCTTATCCTTGCCTTCCTGCGCCGTCGTCGGACACCGCCTCGCGCGCGCCGGTGTCACCGCCCGGCGTGGCGTCGCCGGGGTTCGCGTCGTTCTCGGCCTTGGGCAGCAGTGCCGCCAGGTCGCTGCTGCCGTCGTTCGTGCGCAGCACGAAGGGGCGCTGCTCGGTGTAGTGGATCACGCTCAGCGACCCCGGCCCGACGACGATGCGCTGGAACTGGTCGAGCGTCAGGCCGAGCGCGTGGGCGATGACCGACTTGATCACGTCACCGTGGCTCACGGCCACCCACACGGCATACGGACCGTGCTTCTCCTCGACCTCCCGGTCGATCCGCTGGACGGCGGCGACGGCACGGTCCCACATCGACTGCAGAGACTCCGCAGGGTAGTCGCCGCCGGACGGGAAGGTGACCGATGACGGCGCGTCCTGGACGGTGCGCCACAGCGGATCCTTCGCGAGGTCGCTGATCTTGCGGCCGGTCCAGGCGCCGTATCGGCACTCGCCGAGGCCCTCCTCCTGCTCGACCGGCAGGCCGTCGCGGCGCTCCGCCAGGATGGCGGCCGTCTCCCGGCACCGCTGCAGCGGGCTGGACACCAGGCGAGTCACCTCGACCGGCTCGAGCCGCGTCGCCAGTGCGGCGGCACCGTCGCGGCCGGCGTCGTCGAGCGCGACTCCGGGCGTCCAGCCGGCGAGCGTCCCCGCGGTGTTGGCGGTCGATCGGCCGTGCCGGACCAGCAGCAGGACGGCCACTAGGCCAGACCTTCCTCGTCGAGCAGTTCCGCCATCATCCGGATCGTCTGCACCCGGTCGTCGAGGCTGTCACCGACCGGGGAGATGTTCATCGTGGTCACCCCGGCCTCGGCGTAGGCGTGCATCCGGTCGGCGATCCGCGCGCGCGACCCGACGAGTGCGGTGCGCTCGATGAACTCCCGGGGCACGGCAGCCGCGGCGTCACGATGCTTGCGGTCCAGATAGAGGTCCTGCACCCGCTTCGCGGCGCCCTCGAAGCCCATCCGGCAGGCGAGCGCGTTGTAGAAGTTCTGCCTGCGCGACCCCATGCCACCGACGTAGAGGGCTGCGTTGGGCCGCAACCGGTCCGCCGCACGGTCGAGGTCGTCGTCGACGCTGACCTGCACCATCGGGGCCACGTCGAAGCCGGCCAGCGGTTCGTCGTCGTGGCCGGCCGTGCGCCGTCCGGCCGCGATCTTGTCGAGCTGCTCGCCGGCGTATTCGGGGCTGACGAAGATGCCGAGCCAGCCGTCCGCGATCTCGCCGGTGAGCTCGAGGTTCTTGGGGCCGATCGACGCGAGATAGATCGGCAGGTGGTCACGCACCGGAAGCAGTAGGAGGCGCAGCGCCTTGCCAGGACCGTCCGGCAGGGGCAACTGGAAGTACTTCCCGTCGTATTCGACCTTCTTGCGCCCGACGGCGAGGCGGATGATGTCGACGTATTCACGGGTGCGGCCGAGCGGGTGGTCGAACCGCACGCCGTGCCAGCCCTCACTGACCTGCGGACCCGACACCCCGAGGCCGAGGCGATACTTGCCGCCGGTGATCGCGTCGAGGGTCGCTGCCGTCATGGCGGTCATGGCAGGCGACCGGCCGGGGATCTGCATCACCGCGCTCCCCCAGCCGATGTGCGAGGTCTGGGCGCTCAGATATGCGGCCAGGGTCGCCGAGTCGGAACCGTAGGCCTCTGCAAGCCATGCGATGTCGAAGCCGCACTCGTCGGCGGCGACCGCGAGACGCCGCATACCCTCCAGGTCATCCGTTCCGCTGGTGGCCCAGTAGCCCAGGCTGATGCCGAGTTTCATACCCCGACCCTAGATCACACCGGCCGCTCTCATCCGCGGCGAGTTCACGCGGCGGCTGCTCACCCGGCAGCGGCGGCCGTGGGCATACGGTATGACCGTGCAGATGCGAACGATGGGCCG
>CAYPQR010000544.1:0-2381 GCA_964412865.1 uncultured Intrasporangiaceae bacterium | reverse complement strand
CCAACTCCTTCGACGCCGACGCGCTGCGCACCGAGAAGGAGAAGGTGCTGGCCGCCGTGCAGCTCCCCCGCAACCTCGCCCGGGCCACGGCTCGCGGACAGTATGCGGCGGGCTGGCAGGGCAGTCACAAGGCGCGCGGCTACCTCGAGGAGGACGGCATCGACCCCGGCTCGGTCACCGAGACCTACGCCGCGGTGAAGCTGGAGGTGCATTCGCGTCGCTGGGCGGGTGTGCCGTTCTATCTGCGCACCGGCAAACGTCTGGGCAAGCGCGTGACCGAGATCGCGCTGGTCTTCAAGCAGGCGCCTCATCTGCCGTTCACCGACTCCGAGTCGTCCGATCACGGACGCAACGCGATCGTCATCCGGGTGCAGCCGGACGAGGGCATCACGATGCGGTTCGGTTCGAAGGTGCCCGGGTCGGCTGGGATGGAGATCCGCGACGTCACCATGGACTTCGGCTACGGCAACGCCTTCACCGAGGACAGTCCCGAGGCCTACGAACGTCTGATCCTCGACGTGCTGCTCGGTGATCCGCCGCTGTTCCCACGGCACGAGGAGGTCGAACTCTCCTGGAAGATCCTCGACCCGATCGAGCGCGCGTGGGCACACCACGGCAGACCCGAACCCTATGAGGCAGGCGGCTGGGGTCCGCCCGCCGCCGATGCGCTGATGCGTCGCGATGGACGTCACTGGAGGCTGCCGTGAATCTCGATCTGCCCGACTGCGACACCCGAGACATCAGCAAGGCCCTCGTGCGGCTGCGCGGTGAGTCCGGCGCGATCACCCTGGGTCGCGTCATGACGCTGGTGATCATCGCCTCCGCAGGTAACGCCGAGGAGGCTCTGGACGCCGCGACCTATGCGAGTCGCCGGCACCCGTGCCGGATCCTGACGCTGGTGCGGCGAGGCGGCCGCGGTGCCGCGCGGATGGACGCTCAGGTGCGGATCGGCGATGACGCCGGCCTCAGCGAGGTGGTCGTGATGCAGTTGCGCGGCGAGCTCGCCGACCACGGCGAGGCGGTCGTCACTCCCCTGCTGCTGCCGGATTCGCCGGTGGTCGCGTGGTGGCCGGGCGACCCCGGAGCAGACGTCGCCGAGTCGCCGATCGGCGCGATGGCCCACCGCCGCATCACCGATGCGTCGCTGTCCCGCAGCCCGCGGCAGTCTCTGCAGCAGCGGCGCGCCACCTACGCCGACGGTGACACCGACATGGCGTGGGCACGCACCACGCGCTGGCGTGGTCTGCTGACGACCGCGCTGGACCAGCCGCCCTACGAGCCCGTCCGGCGCGCCGTCGTCAAGGGAGCCAGCGATTCGGCGAGCACCGACCTGCTCGCCGGCTGGCTCGCGGTGCGGTTGCGCTGCCCGGTGCGGCGCGTTCGCGGGCCCCGCGGCGTCGGCCTCATCTCGGTGTCGATGGAGCGCGCGAGCGGCCCGATCGAACTGGTGCGGCCCGACCGCCGGTTCGCGACGGTCACCCAGCCCGGACAGCCGCAGCGACGGGTCGACCTGTCCCGCCCCGGGATGGCCGATTCGCTGGCCGAGGAGCTGCGCAGTATGGAGCCCGACCCGATCTATCGCGAGGCGCTCCTGAAGGGTCTCCCCCTGGTCGAGGGCGTGTCCACCCCGTCCGACACGAGAGCGAGAGCCACGCGATGACCGGCTGTGACACCAGGATTCATCCGGACAAGGCCACGACGGGCGCGGCGATCTCGGCCGCCCTCGCCTCTCGCATCCGCGAGGCGATCGATGCGCGAGGGGCCGCGCACATCGTGCTCACCGGCGGTTCGATGGGCTCCGCCTCGCTCGTCGGGCTGCGCGATCACGAACCGGTCGACTGGGCCCGTGTGCACATCTGGTGGGGCGACGAGCGCTTTGTGCGCGGCGGGGACGCCGACCGCAACGAGACCCAGGCCCGGCAGGCCCTGCTGGACGACCCGAGCGCCGCTGCCGCCCACCTGCACGTGATGCCGGCCGTGGACGGCCCCGACGGTGAGGACCTGGTCGCCGCGGCCACGCGGTATGCCGCCGAATTGTCCGGCCACGCCGCCCCCGGCGACGACGTGCCGCGGTTCGACGTGCTGATGCTCGGCGTCGGGCCCGATGCGCACATCGCCTCGCTGTTTCCGCGACATCCCGCGCAGACCGTCGTGGACGCCGCGACGGTCGCGGTCGAGGACTCCCCCAAGCCGCCGCCGCGACGCATCAGCCTCACCTATCCGGCCATCAACGCTGCGCGGGAGGTGTGGTTCATGGTCGCGGGCACCGACAAGGCCGACGCCGTCCGCGCGGCGACGGCCGAGGGCGCGGACCGGTGGGACACCCCGGCCGCCGGCGCGCACGGCACCGAGGCGACGATCTGGTGGCTCGACGAGGCGGC
>CAYPQR010000543.1:0-2387 GCA_964412865.1 uncultured Intrasporangiaceae bacterium | reverse complement strand
CCGACGACGGTCCACGACGCCGTGCGACCGCGCCGGCCGACCATCCGCCACTGCATGGGGGACAGGTCCTGCGCCTCGTCGACGAGCACGTGCGCGTAGTCGCGCCCGCGATCGACGCGGCCCTGCAGCAACAGGTCGAGCGGGTCACCGGTCACCCGCTCAAATCTGGGCGTCGACGCCGTGGGGGAGTCGCCGGTCGCCTCCACCTCGGTCACGCCGTAGTCGCTGAGGTTCTCGAACTCCTCGATCTGATAGAAGCCGCGCTCGGCCGGGGGCTCGTCGGGGATCGCCCCGAGCTTGCCGATCAGGTCGTCGATGAGAGCGACGTCGGCGACCGACCAGGTGCCCTCGGCCAGCGCGACCTGCATCGACTCCGACAGCACCTGCGTGTCGTGCTCGTCGAGCAGGCCACGGCAGTAGGCGGCGGCCCGCTTGGGGTCGGCGAGCCAGACGAGCACCTCGCGGGCGTCGATCGGGCGCCACCAGTCGCGCAGGAAGTCGCGCACGGCCAGGTGGTCGTTCCAGATCTCGAGGAACTCCGCCTTGTCGTCGGTCTGCACCTGCTCCCACGCCGCCTCCGCGAGCGCGGCCTGCGCCGTGTCGCGCGCCGTGTTGTGCTGGTGGCTGCGCAGCACCTTCCTGCGGATGGCGCGCAGCCCGGCCGCGTCGATGCGGATCGGATGCCCGGCGACCATCACCCGCAGCTGGGTGGCGGCCTCCGGCGAGGTGTCGCGGGCCGCACGGGCGAGCACCTTGCGGATCGCCGGCGAGCCCTTCACGCGGGCCGCCTCGGGACTGTCGAGCCGGCTCGCGGTCATGCCCTCGACGATGTCGCCGAGCGAACGCAGCACCACGCTGTCCTCACCGAGCGACGGCAACACCCGCTCGATGTAGGCGGTGTAGGACGCCGACGGGCCCACCACGAGGATGCCGCCGGCCTCGAACTTCCGGCGGTCCGAATACAGCAGGTATGCCGCGCGGTGCAGCGCGACGACGGTCTTGCCGGTGCCCGGGCCACCGGTGATCTCGGTGACGCCGCGTGCCTGCGCGCGGATCGCCTCGTCCTGGTGGCGCTGAATCGTCGCGACGATGTCGCGCATCCGGGTGCCGCGGCTGCGGGTGAGCGCCGCCATGAGCGCGCCGTCTCCGACCACCACCATGCCCTCGGGCGCCTCCGGCACCATCAGGTCGTCCTCGACGCCGAGCACCTTGCCGCCGCGGCTGCGCAGCACCCGGCGGCGCACGACACCCTCGGGGCTGACGGGGGTGGCGCGATAGAACGGCGACGCGGCCGGAGCCCGCCAGTCGATCACCAGCGGCTCGTAGTCGTCGTCGCGCACCCCGATCCGCCCGACATACCGCACCTCGCCGGCGGGGTCGGACATGTCGAGGCGGCCGAAGACCAGGCCCTCCCACTGCCCCTGCAGCACCTGCCTGCGCCGGCTGGCGTTGTATACCAGCGCGTCGCGCTCGAACAGGCCCGTGACCTCCTCGTCACGAGCCACCCCGGTGCGGTCGGTGCGACCCCGTGAGAGCCCCTCCGCCTCGACCATGTCGGCGCGCCGCTCGGCCTTCCCCAGCTCGGCATAGACCAGGTCGACATGGGCCTGCTCGCGGGCGATCTCGGCCTGCACCTGTGGCGTTTGATCCGTGCTCACGTATCCCCCCAGATGACGGGTTGGACGCCTCGGGTCGAGGCGAACGACAAAGTCTAGTCGGCGGGCCCGTGAGGTATGAAACGGAGTTCGGGCAGTCGGGCGGCCCCGTCGTCAGAGCAGCCCTCGCCGCGCGGCGATCACGCCCGCCTGGAACCGGTTGACGGCGTTGAGGCGGTCGAGGATGGCGCGCACCCGCCGCTCGACGGTGCGCTGCGAGATGCGCAGCTGGCGGGCGACGGTCGAGTCGGAGGCGCCCGCTGCGAGCAGCTTCAGGATCTCCTGGTCGCGGGGCTCGAGCGGGTACGGGTCGCGGTCGGGCCTGCCCTCGGTGCGCCACCGCACGCTCAGTCGCCACACCCACTCGGCGAACCGCTCGATGGCCCGCGCGCTGGCCCGGCCGGTGAGCATCAGTCCGACCGTGGTGCCCTGGTCGCCCTCGAGGTCGAGCACCGCCGTGCCGGTGTCGTTGACGTATGCCGAGAACGGCAGTGACCTCGACGAACGCTGGTCGTCGCCGGCGTCGGCACGCGCCTGGATGACGGTGTGCAGCCGGTCGTCGGCCAGCAGGTCGGCGTCGAACACGACACGGGCCTGCACGCGCTGGCCCAGCCCGTTGACGAGCGCGCGGGCGTAGCGCGCGGGGCCGGCGTCCAGCAGCGACGTGAGGTAGGGCGAGTTGCGATGCACCAGATAGACCGTCTTGGCGGCGCCCGCGATGACCTGCTGCAC
>CAYPQR010000542.1:0-2389 GCA_964412865.1 uncultured Intrasporangiaceae bacterium | reverse complement strand
AACGTGTTGTGGCGATCGGCCGACAACCGCTGTATCCGGGAACCATCCCACGACGCGGTCGGCGGTCCAAAATGATCAACCGTGCCTCGACCCCGGGGTATCGCACCGATCCTGCGAGGAGCAGCGGAATGGTCAGCCACTCACCGTTATTCAAGTTCATGGCCGCAGCGGGGCTGGCGGCCTCCATGGTCGCGGCGACGACGCAGGTCGCGTCCGCGGCACCCGCGCCGACGTCACGCACTGCTCATGGCGGGGCGCACCACAAGGCGCCACCGCCGACAGGTGCCTTCCCGGAGGCCGCCGCCACGCCGCGTGTCCAGCGCACCGCGCAGTCCGCGAGGCAGCTCAGGCCGCAACGGCCCCTCGCGAGGAAGAAGACACTGAAGGTGCGCAGGAACGCCGTCGCCAAGGCGGCCGCCTCCCAGTCGTGCCGACCGTCAGACTTCAGCAGCCGCACCGGATCGGCGCTCGTCAGTTACGTCAAGGGTTCCACCACAGCCTGCATCAGCTCGCTGTTCAACGTCACCGGCAGCGACGCGCACGGCATCTTCCAGGAGTCCCAGATGGTGACCGTCGCCGACGCGTTCGCCAGTGCGGCGGCGTCCTACGGCGGCGACAACTCGAACGACATCTCACAGCTCGAGTACTTCCTGCGTGCGGGATACTACGTGCAGTATTACGACAGCGCCGACGTCGGCAGCTACGGGACCGCGCTGACGAACTCGGTCGAGGGCGCCCTCGACACCTTCTTCGCCAGCCCCCATCTGCTGGACGTCAGCGACGCCAACGGCGCGATTCTGGGTGACGTCGTGATCCTCACCGACAGCGCCAACCTCCAGGACCGCTACCTGAGCGTCTACAAGCGGATCCTCAACGGTTACAACGCGACTTGGGACTCGTCATACAACATGGACAACGTCGTGTACGACGTGTACACGCCGCTGTGGCGGGGCCAGTGGAACACGGCCTTCGTCGACAAGGTGACCTCGGACCCCAGCATCTTCGACACGCTCTACGATTTCGCGACGAGCCACACCGACCTGCTCGGCGGCGACAACACCTTCATGGATGCCGACGCCGGCATGGACTTGGCCGTATACGTGCAGTTCTCAGCGCTTCAGGCGAAGCTGCGCCCCCTGATCGCCGGCCTGCTCAATGCCTCTTCGATGACCGGACGGACGGCCGCGCTCTGGGTCTCGGTTGCCAACCAGGCCAGCTATTACGACCAGTCGAACTGCTCCTATTACGGCGTCTGCAACCTCGCCGACAAGCTGACCAACGCGGCCCTGCCGACCACGCATCCCTGTGACTCCGTCCGCACGATCCGGGCGCAGGACCTCAGCGCGGCCGAGCTCTCCGCCGTCTGCTCCTCCCTGCAGAATCAGGATCCCTACTTCCACAACGTGGTGAAGGACAGCGGCCCGATCCCGAATCAGAACGAATCGACCTACGACCTGATCGTTTTCAAGAGCAGGCTCGACTACCAGATCTATGCGCCGGCGATCTACGGCGTCGACACGAACAACGGCGGCATCACCCTCGTCGGCGACCCGACCCAGGCCGGCAACAGGCCCAAGTCCATCATGTATCAGCAGTCCACGGACAACGGTTTCACCGCCGACATCTGGAACCTCAACCACGAGTACACGCACATCCTCGACGCGCGCTACGACACGGCCGGCGACTTCGCCGAACAGACGAGCGTGCCGGACGTCTGGTGGATCGAGGGGCTGGCCGAATACATCTCCTACAGCTACCGCGGTGTGACAGACACTGCGGCGCTCGATGTCGCTGCGCAGCATACGTATTCGCTGAGCACAATCTTCCAGAACACCTACTCGAACAGCGACACGGCCCGCATCTACTACTGGGGATACCTGGCCGTCCGCTACATGGTCGAGAATCACCCCGACGTCGTCTACTCGATGCTCGATCACTTCCGCACCGGTGACTATCAGGGCGGATACGAGGTCTACAACAGCATCGGCACCGCGTATGACGCCGACTTCGACCGTTGGCTCGACACGCTCACCTCGGGCACGGGGACCGGCACGCCGAGCGCCACATTCACCTCCGCTGTCCACGGGACGACCGCATCCTTCACGGACACCTCGACCGAGAGCGGAAGCGGGCGTATCACCGCGTGGAGCTGGGACTTCGGGGACGGTGCGACGTCGAGCGAGCAGAACCCGACGCACACCTACGCCTCAGCGGGCAGCTACACGGTCAAGCTCACCGTCACCGACAGCAACGGCAAGTCATCGACGACGAGCAAGAGCGTGAAGGTTGCGGGCGACGGAGGGTCGCTGCCGACCTGTCCGTCGAGCGACGTCCGCGTCATGGGTCAGAACTGCTCGCGGTCCGGCCAGTCCGCAACGAAGGGAAATGT
>CAYPQR010000541.1:0-2398 GCA_964412865.1 uncultured Intrasporangiaceae bacterium | reverse complement strand
CCCCAAGGTGATCGAGCTCTACCTCGGCACGCTGGCGAAGGCGGCCGGCGACTGAGCCGAGTGTCGCGCACCGGCGGGGATGGGCGTAGCTTGATCCCTGGAATGCCGGTGGTTGTCAGTTCCTGCGCCATCAGCCGACGACGGAAACGGAGTTGCAGATGGGCACACCGCTCGCGTTCACAAACGTCACGTTGGTCACCGGGGACCGGGAAGGGACGGTCACCCCGGACACCACCGTGGTTGTGGGGTCGTCGGGCAGGATCGACGAGGTGGGCCCGGCCGCAGAGACGGCGGTGCCCGGCAACTGCCGGATTGTCGACGCCTCGGGAAAATTCCTCATGCCCGGTCTGATCAATGCCCACGCGCATCTGTTTTCCGACGGCAAGCCCCTTCCACCGGTCCTGCTCAACGAACGCGCCGAGAAGGCCGTGAGCGTGTTTTTTCACAGCCCGGCAGGGAAGGTGTATCTCAAGCGCAAGGTGAAGTCGGCGGTCCTCACGCAACTCAAGACCGGGGTGACGACGATCCGCAGCCTGGGCGATGTCGAATTCGAGGCCGTGCACGTCGCCGACGAGATCGCCGCGGGCGCCTATCCCGGCCCTCGGCTGATCGCATCCGGCCCATTGATGGCGATCAGTGGCGGGCACGGAGCTCCCCAGATTGCTCGGATCAGCGACAACCCATGGGATGCGCGACGCAACGTGCGTCTGAATCTGAGGGGCGGAGTGACCGCGATCAAGATCGCTGCGACGGGCGGGGTGACCGACGCGAAGGTGGTCGGCGAGGCAGGCCGACCGCAGATGACCGAGGAGGAGATGCGAGCTATCTGCGAGGAGGCCCACGACGCAGGGGTTCTCGTCGCCGCGCACGCACAGAGTGCGGAGGGGATCCGGCGGTGTCTGCGAGCCGGCGTCGACACCATCGAGCACGGTGCCGCGTTGACCGACGAGATCATCGAACTCTTCAAGGACAATCCGCACTCCCTGCACGGCACGTCGGCGCTGATCCCCACGCTCCAGGCGTGCCTTCCCCTCGTCAAGTTCGCGCCGGAGGTGACAGGGGTCAACACAGTCAACAAGGCCAACGCGGAGATCATCCTCGACGAGATGCTCCAGGGCATCCGTGGTGCGCTGGACAACGACATCGCGATCGGCATGGGCACGGACTCGGCTCTCACCTACGTGACGCACTACAACACCTGGCGCGAGATCGACTACGTGATCCGGTATGGCGGCCTGAAGCCGGCGCACGCACTGCACGCCGCGACTCAGGCCAACGCACGGCTGCTCGGTCTCGGCGACGAAACGGGTGCGATCGAGGAGGGCAAGAGCGCCGATCTGCTGCTGTTGGACGCGAACCCGCTCGAGGACATCCGCACACTGTCGCGCCCGCAGGCCGTCGTGGCCCAGGGCAACTACCTCGAAGATCTCACGGTTGACCATTTCGACGAGATCGACGCGCACCTCGATCAGATCTGAGCACGGCCCCGGGCGGCTGCCCGCATACGTCGAGGACGTCGCACCCGGCCGGGTGCGACGCCCTCGACAGTGTCGGGCTCGCGAACGCTAGCTCATGCTGGATTCCTTGTTGCCCAACGTCTTCAGCTTCCCGGCCTTGTCGTAGCCGTAGATCTCGATGGTGGTCTTGCCCGGCTCACCGGCCTCCTGGAAGTCCAGCGGGCCGCTGACGCCGTCGTAGTCGATGTTCTTGCCGTCATCGAGCAGCTTCTTGCACTTGGCGAACGACGTGCACTTCGTGCCGTCCTTCGTCACGGCGTTCATCTTGTCCTTGAACACCGACGGGTCGGTGCTCTTGGCCGCCTCCGACGCCAAGGCGATGGTGGTGACGCAGTCGAAGACCTGCGGAGCGTATTGCAGTTCCTTCAGTTTCGGCGCGAACTTCTTGAGGTTCTTGATGAATCCCGGGTTGTCGGCCGACGCGGGCGCCGTGCCCTTCATCCCGTTGAGGACGCCGGGATTCTTCGGGGACACCAGCTTCGGCAACTCGGTGCTCCGCAGGCCGTCGGTGCCGTAGAGCTCGTTCGCCTTCACGCCCTTCTCGAGCAGCCCCTTGATGACCTGCTTGCCTTCCTCGAAGGTCACCAGGGCGACCGCGTCGGGTTTGGACGAGACGATCTTTTGCACCGTGGCAGAGAAGTTCGGCGACTTCGGGTCGTAGATGACCTTCGCCGCCACCTGCGCCCCGGCATCCTTGAGCGCCTTGGCCGTCGCGTTGACCAGGCCCTTGCCGTAGTCGTCGCCGCGGCCGACCAGCGCGACCTTCGAATGGCCGTCCTGGATGATCTGATTCGCCAGCACCGGACCCTGCATCGCATCGGACGGCGCGGTGCGGAAGTAGTAGCCGTCGTCCTTGTAGTCGGTGAACGTCGGTGCGGTGT
>CAYPQR010000540.1:0-2408 GCA_964412865.1 uncultured Intrasporangiaceae bacterium | reverse complement strand
CTACTCGACCAGCCAGGGCTCAGTCGTCGATCTCGTCGTCCTCTTCTTCTTCCGCGCTCCTGCGCAGCCGCGCGGACTTCGCGCGCCGCTCCTCGACCTTCTGCTCCAGTTTGCTGGCGAACTGCTCGCGCCGACGACCCAGCAGCACCAGCGAGATGATCGCTGACAGCACGGCGCCCAGTAGCAACAGTGGCCAACTGCGCAGGCCGACCATGTAGAGGGCGAACAGGACGACGACGAAGATGACGATCCGGTAGAGCGAATAGAGCAGCATTACATCCCCGAATACGAATGCATCCCGACGAAATACACGTTCACGATCATGTAGTTGACGAGGATGCAGGCAAACCCGACGAGCGAGATGTAGGCCGCCTTCTTGCCCGACCAGCCGGCGGTCAGCCGAGCGTGCAGATAGGCGGCATAGACCACCCAGATGACCAGACTCCAGGTCTCCTTGGGGTCCCAGGTCCAGTAGTGGCCCCACGCCTTCTGCGCCCAGATGGCGCCCGCGATCAGCGTGAACGTCCACAGCGGGAAGGCCAGGATCAGCACACCGTATGCGATGCGGTCCATCACCTCGGAGCCCGGGATGGCGTCCATGAACTTGAAGCGGCGGCCGCCCTCGGCCTCCCACTCCCCCGCCTTGTCCTCACGCCACTTCTGCACGAAATACAAGATGGTGAGGCTGAACGCGATGGTGAACATGGCGATCGACAGCGTCGCCACCGTGACGTGGATGACCAGCCAGGGGCTCTTCAGCGCCGGAAGCACTGAGCTCGCAGCAGTGTAGAAGACCAGCGCACAGAGCATCTCGACGAGCACGACGGGCCCGACGACGAAGATGCCGAGCCAGCGCACGTCCTTGCGCAGGCTCCATACGAGGTAGGCGACGATGGTGAACATCGCTCCGGCCATCGCGAACTCGTACATGTTGGCCAGCGGGACACGGCCGACCGACCAGCCGCGCAGCACGATGGCGGCGATCAGCAACAGGCAGCCGAGCCACGACAACGACATCCCGATGCCGGCCCACTGCCGCTTCTCCGGCTCCACCTCGGCGACCGGCGGTGTCGCGACGTCGGACGAGGCGTCCGTGCCACCCGTGCCGCCCGCTGCGACGGCCGCCGGCTGCTTCGCGGAGGCCTGCTGCTTCGCGGCCGCGAGCGCCGCCTCGGCCCGCTCCTTGTCGCGCGCCTGCCGGCCGGGGAAGCCCGCCAGGTCGATCGCGAAGGACAGCATCGCCAGCGTCAGCACCGCCGCCGACGACCAGAGTGCATGGGAGGAGAGGGTGTTGAGGCCTTGGTCGGCGATGTGGCCGCCAAGCACGCCCATGTTCATCATGTCGCGCTCCTACCTGACTTTGTATCGATGGTCTCCAGCAGGTTGTCGACCGCCACCTGGAGACGGGGGTCCTCTCCCTTGGAGAGTGCGCCGATGGTGATCAGGGTACGCTGCCCGTCGCCGTCGTCCGCCGGCACGGCCTTGACGAAGATCCTGCGGCGCCGCAGGGTCATCGACATGATCAGGCCCGCCAGCGCGATCAGCGCGCCGATGAGGGCGGGGATCTTGCCGGGGTCGTGGCGCACCGACAGGCCCGCCCAGCGCGGCACCGAGTCGAACGTGATCGATCCCAGGTCGTGCGGCAGCTTGACCGTCTCCCCGGGCCGGAGCAGCAGCCGCAGCGGCTGACCGTTCTTGCCCTTGACCTGCGTCATCTCCTTGGTGTTGAGGGTGTAGACGGACTGCGGCTCACCGTCCGGGAACAGATTGCCCTCATACAGTCCGAGCACCAGGGTGGGGTTGCGCAGGCCGGGATACGTCGAGATGGCACCCTTTTGCGGATCGAGCGAGAACGTCGGCAGGAAGTAGCCGAAGAAGCCGAGCTGCTTGGGGCTCGCGGCGGTGATCTTGAACGCGCCGACCGACTTGTAGGTGTTGTTGTTGGTCAAGAACGGGGTCGCGTCGTTGTAGAGCACCTCGCCCTTCGCGTTGCGCACGGTCACCTTGGGCGCGTAGCCGTTGCCGAGCAGATAGACCTCGGTGCCGGCGAGGTCGAGGGCGTGGTTGACGCGCAGCAGATCCGACTTCGGCTTCTCTCCCGGAATCTGGCTGGTGATGTGCGCCTTGAAGTCGCGCGGCTCGCCGTACTGCGGTGAACTCTTGGGCACGTGATGCTCGAACGTCACGTCGAGGCTGTGGACCTTCAGGCTGAACTCGTTGAGGTGGTTGACGTCGACCCACGGCCCCGGTGACAGCGTGTCATAACGTGAGGCGGTGCTGGTGAAGCCCTGACCGACCGGCACGATGACGTCGCCGCGCCAGCCGACCATATGGCCGTAGGCGACGGCGAGGATGACGAACAGCAGCGCGATGTGGAACATCAGGTTGCCGGTCTCGCGCAGCCGCCC
>CAYPQR010000539.1:0-2410 GCA_964412865.1 uncultured Intrasporangiaceae bacterium | reverse complement strand
GAGGGACCTGATGTGTGGCCGGGGGCTGGTGCACGCGGCCCACGCCGCCCTGAGAAGGTGGCAGGTATGACGAACGACGGGGCACCCGATCCGCAGGCGGAATACCGGATGGGGGCGGCGACGCTGCGAGGCAAGCGCGTGCCGCAGGTCACGACCGACCAGCAGCTGCTCGACCGCTCGCAGGACAAGGACTGGGTGCACACCGACCCGTGGCGGGTCATGCGAATCCAGGCGGAGTTCGTCGAGGGGTTCGACACACTCGCAAAGCTCGGCCCCGCCGTCAGCGTGTTCGGCTCGGCGCGACTGAAGCGCGGCAGCGTGCACTACGAGAAGGCGACGGAGGTCGCGCGGCAACTCGTCGCGGCCGGGTATGCCGTGATCACCGGCGGCGGCCCAGGGGCCATGGAGGCCGCCAACAAGGGCGCGCGGGAGGCCGGAGGCACCAGTGTGGGGCTCGGCATCGAGCTGCCGTTCGAGGCGGGCCTCAACGAATACGTCGACCTCGGCGTCAACTTCCGCTACTTCTTCGCCCGCAAGACGATGTTCGTCAAATACGCGCAGGGGTATGTCGTGCTGCCCGGAGGCTTCGGCACCCTCGACGAACTCTTCGAGGCGGTGACCCTGGCGCAGACCCACAAGGTGACCAGCTTCCCGATCGTGCTGCTCGGCTCCGAGTTCTGGGGGCCGATGATGGACTGGATCAAGGGTTCCCTGCTGCCCGAAGGTGTGATCGCGCCGGAGGACATCGACCGGCTCACCCTCGTCGACGACGTCGAGGATGCGGTCAAGGCCATCGTCGACCAGGACGCCGGGAGCGGCGACACGGCGTGAACCTGTCGGCGCTGCTGGTTACCCTGGGCTCGTGATCGTCTTCCTCATCGTGCTGCTGGTGGTCGTCGTCGGCCTGGTGCTCGCGGCGGTCGTCGGACGGTTCGGCGGGTATCTCGACGCGCCCACGGGCACGTCGCCCTTCGAGCCGCTGCCGCGCGGCGAGATCACCGCGGAGGACATCGACACGCTGCGCTTCGATCAGACTCTGCGGGGCTATCGCATGGGCCAGGTCGACGACGTGCTGGACCGGTTGCGGGCGGAGCTCGACGCGCGCGACCGGGAGATCGCGCGACTGCGGGCGAAGCGGTAGGACATGCTCAGCGGGGGTGTGATCGAGGGAGCCGACGGTCTGGCCAGGTGCGCCTGGGCGGGGACCGCGGACGACTACTGCGTCTATCACGACACCGAGTGGGGCGTGCCGGTGCACGGTGAGTCGCCTCTGCTCGAACGCATCACCCTGGAGGCCTTCCAGTCGGGCCTGTCGTGGCTGACCATCCTGCGCAAGCGGCCGGCGTTCCGGCAGGCGTTCGCCGGGTTCGACGCCGATGAGGTCGCACGGTTCACCGACGACGACAGGGAGCGACTGCTGGCCGACGCCTCGATCGTGCGCAACCGCCGCAAGATCGACGCCGCGATCACCAACGCCCGTGCCGCCGTGCGACTGCGCGACGACGGCGGGCTCGACCGGCTGTTCTGGTCGTTCGCTCCGGCCACACACACCCGCCCCGCCCGGCTGGAGGATCTGCCGGCGCAGACGAGCGAGTCGGTGGCGCTCGCCAAGGCTCTGAAGAAGGCCGGCTTCGCCCATGTCGGCCCCACCACCATGTATGCCGCCATGCAGGCCTGCGGCGTGGTCGACGACCATCTCGTCGGGTGCCATCGAGGGGGCGCACCGCGGTGACCGTGCTGACCCGCGAGGGCGCGCCCGCCCGATCGCCCGGCCGCCGCCGGATCGCAGATCTTCGGGTGTGGGTGAGCCGGATGCTGCACGGCCACCTGCTGTGGTGCGTGCTCGGTGCATACCTGCTGTGCCGGGTGTTCTCGTTCGTGCTGATCTCGTGGATCGCCTCGACACAAAACCCTGCCTACGTGCCGTTCGGCACCGGTGGGGGGCAGGCGTCCTACTGGGACATGGTGCGGATGTGGGACGGCCGATGGTATGAGGTGATCGCCCGGCAGGGCTATCCGTCGTCGCTACCGCACACGGCGGACGGCAGCGTGGCCGAAAACCCCTGGGCGTTCTATCCGCTCTACCCGTTCCTGACCAGAGGGCTGATGGCCGTCACAGGCGGGTCGTTCGCCGTCGTCGGGTCGCTGCTCTCCCTGGTCCTGGCCGGCGGCGCCGTCGTCTTGATGGCGGTCCTGCTCCGGCCCCGCATCGGTGCCGGTGCGGCGTTCGCCGTGACGCTCGCCTTCTCGGCGTCGCCCGCGTCGCCGGTGCTGCAGATGACCTACACCGAGTCGCTGGGCCTGCTGCTGCTGATGGGATTCCTCATCTTGATCAGTCGCCGATCGTGGCTCGGCGCAAGCGCTTTGGCGATCCTGTGTGGCCTGGCGCGGCCGATCGCGGTGCCGTTGG
>CAYPQR010000538.1:0-2414 GCA_964412865.1 uncultured Intrasporangiaceae bacterium | reverse complement strand
TGGTGGGAGCGGGTCGTGCGCGTCGTATCTGCCGCGCTCTGCCCGCTCGTGAGCGAGTCAGCCGCGTCGGCGGCGCAACTCCTCGTTGACCGCCGGCACGACCTCGTGCAGATCGCCGATCACGGCGTAGTGGGCGCGCGTGACCATCGGCGCGTCGGGGTCGGTGTTGATGGCCACGATCGTCTTGGCGCTCTGACAGCCGGCCCAGTGCTGGATGGCGCCGCTGATGCCGCACGCGATGTAGAGGTCGGGTGCGATGCGGCTGCCGGTCTGCCCGACCTGCTCGTGATGTGGCCGCCAGCCGGCGTTGGTCACCACGCGGGACACGCCCAGCGCGCCGCCGAGCAACTCGGTCAGCTCCAGCAGGTCGTCGAAACCGTCCGCGCCGCCGACGCCGCGCCCGCCGCCGACGACGACCTTGGCGCTGGTGAGGGCCGACGTGTCCTCGGCCTCGGTCTGCTCCACGCGGCTCACACGGCCGACCAGTTGACGATCGTCGATCTGCGGATCGACCGCGATCGGCTGAGGGGTTGTCGGCGTCGCGGCCGAGCGGGCCGCGCAGGCGTGTCCGGCGAGTGCCAGCACGGCGACGTCGTCGCCCAGCTGCATCTCCTCGAGGATCGAGCCGCCCATGATCTGGCGCGATACGCGCAGCGGGTCGGACCCCTCGACGGCGACGACGTTGGCCGCCATCGCAACGTCCAGTTCCGTCGCCACATGCGCCATCAGTTCGGTGCCTCGTGGCGTACCGGACGCCATCACGACGCGGGCCTTCCTGGCCCGCGCAGCGGAAATGATCGCCGCCGCCCAGGCCGCGCCCCCGAAGGAGGCGAGCCGCTCGTCGTCCGTATGCAGCACGGCGGCCGCGCCCAGGCGGGCCAGTTGTGCCCGCACCGCCGACGCCTTCGATCTGCCGGAGATCACCAGGGCCTCGACCTCTTCGCCGTCGCGGGCGAGGCTGTCCCGCGCGAAGGTCAGGCACTCGGCCGTGGTCTCGGCCAGACCGTCGGAGTCCAGCTCCGCCCAGACGAGGATCATCGCGACACCACTCCGATCTGCTCGAGCACGTCCACGAGCGCGGACGCGGCGCCCGGCCCCTCACCGAGCACCTTGACCTCGCTCGGCCTCGCCGGCACTTCCTTCAGTCGCACCCGGCCGGGCCCATGGGGAGTGACGTCCGGTGCGACGCGCTCGACCTTCGCCCGTTTGGCCTTCATCCGCCCCGGGATCGACGGATAGCGCGGGTCGACGCCGCCCTCGCGCACCGCGACCACCGCGGGCAGCGGAAGGTCGAACACCTCGATGCCCTCGGGCCCGCTGCCCTTCGCCTCGAGCTGGTCGCCGGAGACCTCGAGCGTCGAGATCCCCATCAGCACAGGAAGATCCAGCGCATGGGCCAGACGCACGCCGACCTGGAAGTCTCCGGTGTCCGCGGCGTCGTTGCCGACCAGCACGAGCCCGTACGGCTCACCGTCGGCCTCCCGCGAGCGCACGTGGGCTGCGATCGCGGCCGCGACGTCGGCCGGTCCGAAGGCGTCCGGATCGGCCTCGACCAGCACTCCCCGCGTGCACCCGACGGCGATGGCGGCACGCACCTGCTCCTCCGCGTCGTTCCCGCCGAGGGTGAGGGCCGTCGCGGTGCCGCCGGTCGCGCCGGCGACGTCGACGGCGAGCGTGATGGCGCATTCGTCGTGGGAGCTCAGCGTGAATCCGGCGTGGCTGGTGTCGACGGCACCGTCCGGTGTGAGCGCCATCTCCGCCGTGATGTCCGGCACGCGCTTGATGCACACGAGCACGTCGGTCATGTCGTCACCTCCGGATGCGCTCGTTGTCTGGGTCGAACAGTGGTGTGCTGTCGATCGATTCGACCACCACGGGATAGCGGTGGCCGAGATAGTCGACGGCCAGCTCGGTGCCGAGGACGGCCTGCTCCGGCGGCAGATAGCTCATCAGCACGTGCTTGCCGAGCGATGGCGCCGAGCCCGCCGACGTGACGTATGACCGCCGGCCGCGCGCGTCGGTCAGCGGGCTGCCGTCCCGCTGCACGATGGGCTCTCCGCCCAGCATGTAACGAGGCACTCCGTCGGGGCCGGTGTGGTCCTGGACGGTGAGGGAGCACATGTGCGCCGCGGGCTCCTGCTCGCGCTGCCCGAGATACGCCTCCTTGCCGAGGAAGTCGGCGTCCTTGACCTTCTTGCGGGTCATGCCGGCCTCGACGAGGTCGTGCTCGGTGTCGAGTTCGGCGCCGAAGGCGCGGTAGCCCTTCTCGATGCGCCCGGTCGTGCCGTAGACGCCGATGCCCGCCCGCACCAGGCCGAACTCCTCGCCGGCCCGCCGCAGCAGAGACCACAGAAGGGCACCCTCCTCGATGGGCACGTAGAGTTCCCAGCCGAGTTCACCGACATACGAGATCC
>CAYPQR010000537.1:0-2421 GCA_964412865.1 uncultured Intrasporangiaceae bacterium | reverse complement strand
CCGCAGGCGCAGAAGCTCGGCCTCACCCTGCCCGACCCCGACCTGAAATGGAATGAGGAGCGCGGCCACTGGGACTTCGGCGAGATCGACTGGGACGAGTTCTGGCGGGTGCTGCGCGGCGACGGTGCGTGCAATCGCCAGCGCATCGAGCACCGGCTCAAGGCCCACGACGACGGCGCCTGGGTGCGCGAGGGCGCCACCGCATACGCCGACAAGCAGGCACGGCGTCAGGCTGTCGCATGAGTACCACCCCACACGGCAGCGGTGACGAGCGCAGCTGGCCGCTCTGGGAGGTCTTCGTGCGGGGCAAGCGGGGCCTCGCCCACTCGCACGCCGGGTCGCTGCACGCACCCGACGCGCAGATGGCCCTGCGCAACGCCCGCGACCTCTACACCCGGCGTCAGGAGGGCGTGTCCCTCTGGGTGGTCAAGGCCGACGACATCACGGCCAGCAGCCCCGATGAGCGCGATGCGTTCTTCGACCCGGCAGGCGACAAGATCTTCCGCCACCCGACGTTCTATGACGTGCCCGAAGACGTCGAATACCTGTGAGCCCACACGACCCTCGCTCCCCACGGCGGATCGCGGGGGTCACCACGAGGAAGGAGCGCCGCCCATGATCGACGAGCGGGTGGATTCCCTTGCCGCACAATACGTGCAGGGTCTCGCCGACGACGCGCTGATCTACGCGCAGCGACTGGGGGAGTGGATCTCCAGAGCGCCGCAGATCGAAGAGGACATGGCGCTCGGCAACATCGGTCTCGACCTGCTCGGGCAGGCGCGGGCCCTGCTGACCCGCGTCGGCGAGCTCGACGGCACCGGCCGCGACGAGGACCGGCTGGCCTACTTCCGCGACGAACGCGAGTTCCGCTGTGTGCATCTGGTGCAGTTGGAGCGCGGCGACTTCGGCGACGAGATGGCACGCCTGCTCTGGTTCTCCGCATACGCCGCGGAACTGTATGCCCGCCTCACGGACTCCAGCGACGAGGTCGTTGCGGGCGTGGCGCGCAAGGCCGTCAAGGAAGTCGCCTACCACCGTGACCACGCACACCAGTGGGTGGTGCGGCTCGGCGACGGCACCCCCGAGTCGCACGAGCGTATGCAGGCGGCGCTCGATCGCACCGCACCCTACGTCGACGAGTTGTTCACCGACGACGACGCGAGTGTGGCGGCCGCCGAGCACGGCGTCGGCGTGCTGCCCAGCACGCTGGCGAGCGACGCGAGACAGTTCGTCGCATCGGTCCTGGACGAGGCGACACTGCAGATGCCGGACGACCCCAAGCAGCATTCGCGCGGTGGCCGGCAGGGCATCCATTCCCAGGACATGGGCTACCTGCTCGCCGAGTTGCAGCACATCGCCAGATCTCATCCGGACGCCACGGAGTGGTGACCATGAACCCGACCAAGACCGATGTGGCACAGGCGATCCGGGCCGTCCCGGACCCCGAGATCCCCGTGCTGTCCATCCACGATCTGGGCATCGTGCGCGGACTCGATGTCGACGAGGCGAGCCGGGAGGTCCACGTGGTCATCACTCCGACCTACAGCGGCTGCCCGGCGATGCATGTGATCGAGCAGCAGATCCGGCATGCCGCAGAGGAGTCCGGATACGTCGCGCGGGTCGAGACCCGGCTCTCGCCGGCGTGGACGACCGACTGGATGAGCGAGGAGGGCAAGCAGGCGCTGGCGCGCTTCGGCATCGCACCGCCCGGCCCCCGCGACCACCGGCGGGTCGGACTGACGCTGAAGCGTCGCGTGGTCACCTGCCCGGTCTGCGGATCGGACGACACGGAGGAGCTCTCGCGGTTCAGCGGCACCGCGTGCAAGGCTCTGCGTCGCTGCCGGGCATGCCGAGAGCCATTCGAGGAGTTCAAGACGCTATGAGTGCAAGCCTGCTCGTGAGCAAGCCGAAGCGGAGGCGGCCGCAGTTTCACAAGCTGACCGTCTCGCGCATTCAGCGACTCACCGATCATGCTGTCGCCGTGTCGTTCTCGGTGCCCGAGGAACTCGCCGACAGCTTTGCGTTCGAACCGGGTCAGCACCTGACGCTACGGGCCGACATCGGCGGCGAGGACGTGCGCCGGTCCTACTCGATCTGCCTACCGCGTGCGGAGGCGCTGTCGCGGCACGAGCTGCGTGTCGGATCGTCGGAGGTGCCCGGTGGTGCGATGTCGACGTGGCTCAATCACGAGGTGCAGGTGGGCGACACGATCGAGGTGATGTCGCCCCTCGGCGGCTTCACCTGCCCGACCGACCCCGCCGCGCGGCGCCACCATGTGGCGATTGCTGCAGGGTCGGGCATCACGCCCGTGCTGTCGCTGTTGGCAACGGCATTGCAGGAGGAGCCCGAGTCGCACGCCACGCTGATCTTCGGCAACCGGCGCACCGACAGTGTGATGTTCCTGGAGGAGCTGGAGGATCT
>CAYPQR010000536.1:0-2431 GCA_964412865.1 uncultured Intrasporangiaceae bacterium | reverse complement strand
TGCACAGCGCACAGAAGATACACCGTAGGTAGTTGATCTGGTAAACCCGGCCATAACGCTCGCCCGGGGAGTACCGCTCCCCCGCCTCGTCGTCGTTGTCGGCGCCCTCGACGTAGATGGCGTCGGCCGGGCATGCCCAGGCGCACAACTCGCAGCCGACGCACTTCTCCAGGCCGTCCGGATGCCTGTTCAACTGGTGGCGGCCGTGGAAGCGCAGCTGAGTGGGCCGCGGCTTCTCCGGGTATTCCTCCGTCGCGACCTTGCGGAACATCGTCGAGAAGCTGACGCCGAACCCGGCGACCGGGGCGAACAGGTCGGAGAAGAAGCCGTGGGGCTTCTGCAGGTCGCCGCTTCCCGGTCCGCTGGTCGGGCGGGGCCGATCCACGTTGCCGGTCTGGTGCTTCTCGACCTCGCCGGACTCTTCGGCGTGCCGGGGTGTGTTGTTCTCGTTGTCAGCCACGAGGCTCCTCCGAGGTGTTGTCGATCGAGCTGGAGGTGGCCGCCCGGGCGGGTGTCAGAGCACGAGCCGGCTCGACCAGCCGCTGGCCCGGCAGCGGGGGCACCGGGTGACCTCCGGCGAAGGGATTGATCTCCTGCGGCGGCCCCTCCACCTTGTTCTCCTTGCGTGCCTGCCGGGTGTCCCAGATCCACGCGCCGGCGAGCACGATGATCGCGATGACCGCGATGACGAACAGCGTGGCCCGAGGGAACTCACGGCCGAACATGCTGATCTGCGAGTCGCCGAGGAAGCCCAGCTGGGCCGCACGGATGAAGGCGACGGCCATCACCCAGACCAGGGTGGACGGGATCATCACCTTCCACCCGAACCGCATGAACTGGTCATACCGGATGCGCGGCAGCGAACCACGCAGCCAGACGAAGAACCACATGAACAGCCAGAGCTTGATGAAGAACCACAGCAGGCCCCACCAGCCGCCGTTGAACATGCCGCCGCCGATGGCCGCGATGCCGGGAGGCGCCTGCCATCCGCCCAGGAACAACGTGGTCGCGAGCGCGGAGACGGTGAACATGTTGACGTATTCGCCGAGGAAGAACATCGCGAACTTCAGCGAGGAGTACTCGGTGTGGAATCCACCGGTCAGCTCACCCTCGCCCTCGGCGAGGTCGAACGGGAGACGGTTCGTCTCGCCCACCATGGTGATGACGTAGACCGCGAACGAGAAGAACGCCGGGATGCAATACCAGACGCTGTTCTGCGCCAGCACGATCTGGCTGGTCGACATCGACCCGGCATACAGGAAGACCGCGACCAGGGCCAGGCCCATCGCGATCTCGTAGGAGATGATCTGCGCGCTCGAGCGCAGACCGCCCAGCAGTGGGTAGGTCGAGCCGGACGACCAGCCGGCGAGCACGATGCCGTAGACGCCCACACCGGCCACCGCCAGCACCAGCAGCACGGCGACCGGGGTGTCGGTCAGTTGCAGCGGGGTGTGATGGCCGAACATCCACACCTCGCCGCCGAGCGGAATGATCGCGAAGGAGACGAAGGCCATCGCGCCGGTGATGATCGGCGCGACGATGAACATCAGCCGGTCGGCGGCCTTCGGGGTGACGTCCTCCTTCAGCGCCAGCTTGATGCCGTCGGCGAGGGTCTGCAACAGGCCGAACGGGCCGGCACGGTTGGGGCCGGGACGCTGCTGCATCCGGCCGATCACCCGTCGCTCGAACCAGATCATGATCAGCGTGCTGAGCAGCAGGATCACGAACAGCAGCACGGCCTTGATCAGCGACAGCCACCAGGGGGTGTCGCTGAAGTCCGCCACCGGGTTGTCCGTGTTCGTCGCCAGCGCGGGCACGGTGTGCGCGGCGGCGTAAAGCGTCATGCTCACTGGGCATCTCCCTTGCTCACTGCATCCGCCTTGCTCAAGACGACGATGTCACCCGCGTCGGCTCCGAGCACGGACCGCACCTTGGACTCGCCGGTGTTGGTCGGCAGCCAGACGACGTGGTCGGGCATCCGCGTGATCGCGACCGGCGCGGTGATGGTCCCGAGCTTGGTGGACACGGTGATCGCCTCGCCGTCCTCCACACCGACGCCCGAGGCCGTGGTCTGCGACAGCCGCGCCACGGCAGGGTGTGCGGTGCCGGCGAGATACGGCTCGCCGTCCTGCATCACACCCGCATCCAGCAGATGGGCCCAGGTCGCCAGCACGGCCTCACCGATCAGCGGACGCGGCACCCCGGTGCCGCGCACCCGTGGCCGCGGTGCGCGCGGGCCCTCGTAGCGGCCCAGCTCGTCGATCTCCGCCCGGATCTGCCCGGTCGTGCGGGTGCCCAGGAACTCACCCATCTCGGCGGCCAGCAGGTCGAGCGCCCGGAAATCGGGGATCGCCTGGGTCTCCAGCGCTCGCTCGAAGAGCCGCGGACGGCCCTCCCAGTCGAGGTAGGCCCCGGCCTTCTCCTGCTGCGG
>CAYPQR010000535.1:0-2444 GCA_964412865.1 uncultured Intrasporangiaceae bacterium | reverse complement strand
GCTGCACACGATGACGACCACCTCGGAGGCGATCTTCAGGATGTCCACGCGGGATTCACACCTTCGTCTTGGGTCCTGCTTAGCCGGCCGGTCGCAAACAGACCAACCTACGCAAGGTTACACAATGAGGCCGACAACCCACGACTCGTGTCAGGAAGTCGTGCCCACATGGGAGCGGTATCGACAGATCGATGCGAAGTCCTCCGCATCGATCGACGCACCGCCGACCAGCACCCCGTCCACGTCCTGCTGCGCCATGATCGCCGCGACGTTGCCCGGCTTCACCGATCCGCCATAGAGCACCCGCACGTGGTCGGCGAGGTCGCCCGAATACAGTTCGGCGAGCCGGTCGCGGATCGCCGAGCAGACCTGTTGTGCATCGTCGGGCGTGGCCACCTCGCCGGTGCCGATCGCCCAGATCGGCTCGTAGGCGACCACCACGCTGCCGGCATCCTGTGCGGACACACCGTCCAGCGCCGCAGTCACCTGTGTGACCACGTGCTCGACCTGCGTGCCCTCCTTGCGCACCTCCAGCGGCTCGCCGACGCACAGGATCGGGGTCAACTCGTGCCGGTATGCGGCGGCCACCTTCGCCGCCACGACCTCGTCCGTCTCCTGGTGATGCTGCCGGCGCTCGCTGTGCCCCACCACGACGTAGGTGCAGCCGAGCCGGTTCAAGAACGCCCCCGACACCTCGCCGGTGTAGGCGCCCGCGTCGTGCGCCGACACATCCTGCGCGCCGAGCCGCAGCGAGAGCTTGTCACCGTCGATCACCGACTGCACCGACCGGAGGTCGGTGAACGGCGGGATCACCGCCACCTCGACCTCGTCGAAGTTGTGTCGCTTGTCACGCAGGATCCAGTCGACCTTCTGCACCAGCACCGTGCCCTGCAGGTGGTCGAGGTTCATCTTCCAGTTGCCCGCGATCAGCGGCACGCGACCGGTTGCTCCGATATCGCTCACGCAGCGTCCTCCAGGACGTCGAGGCCGGGAAGGGTCTTGCCCTCGAGGAACTCGAGGCTGGCGCCGCCCCCGGTCGAGATGTGTGTGAAGGCGTCATCGGCGAAGCCGAGCCCGCGCACCGCAGCCGCGGAGTCGCCGCCACCGACGACGGTGAACGCCCCGGCCGCCGTCGCATCGGCCAGTGCCCGAGCGACCGCCTCGGTGCCCGCGGCATACGGCGCCATCTCGAACGCACCCACGGGTCCGTTCCAGAACACCGTCTTGGCCGTCGCCAGGACCTGAGCGAATTCCTTCGACGACGCCGGCCCGATGTCCAGTCCCATCCGGTCGGCAGGGATCGCCGACGCCGGGACGACATCGTGGTCGGCGTCGGCCGAGAAGGCGGACGCGGCCACGATGTCGGTCGGCAGCACGATGCGCACGCCGCGACGCTTCGCCTCGCCCAAGTAACCGCGCACCCGCTCGACCTGATCCTCCTCGAGGAGGCTGCCGCCCACCTCATGGCCCTGGGCCTTCAAGAAGGTGAAGACCATGCCGCCGCCGATCAGCAGGATGTCGGCCCGGCCGAGCAGGTTCTCGATGACGCCGAGCTTGTCGCTGACCTTGGCGCCGCCCAGCACCACGGCATACGGACGGGCGGGGTCGTTCAGCCGGGAGAGCACCTCGACCTCGGCCTGCACCAGCAGGCCCGCCGCGTGGGGAAGACGTTTCGCGACGTCGTAGACGCTCGCCTGCTTGCGGTGCACGACCCCGAAACCGTCGCTGACGTAGACGTCGGCGAGTTGCGCGAGCTCGTCCGCGAAGGCGCCCCGCTCCGCCTCGTCCTTGGAGGTCTCCCCCGGATTGAAGCGAAGATTCTCCAGCATCGCCACGTCGCCGTCACCCAGCGCCGCGACGGTGGCCCGCGCCGACTCGCCGACGGTGTCGCTCGCCAGGGTCACCGGCTTGCCGAGCAATTCGCCGAGACGGCCGGCAGCCGGAGCAAGACTGAACTTCGGGTCCGGTGTGCCCTTGGGACGGCCGAGGTGGGCGCACACGACGACCCGGGCGCCCTGATCGGTGAGATGGCGAACGGTCGGCACGGAGGCCCGGACCCGCCCGTCGTCGGTGATGCGGCCCTCGTCGTCGAGAGGGACGTTGAGGTCGCTGCGCAACAGCACCGTCCGGCCGGACAGATCGCCCAGGTCGTCAAGGGTGCGCATCGATCAGAGGTCCTTGCCGACGAGCGCCGTGACGTCGACGAGCCGGTTGGAGTAGCCCCACTCGTTGTCGTACCAGCCGACGACCTTGACCTGGTTGCCGAAGACCTTGGTCAGGCCCGCGTCGAAGATGCAGGATGCCGGGTCGGTCACGATGTCGCTGGAGACGATCGGATCCTCGGTGTAGCGCAGGATGCCCTTCAGCGGCCCCTCGGACGCCTTGCGCACGGCATCGTTGACCTCCTCGACCGTGGTCTCACGGCCCGCCTCGAAGGTCAGGTC
>CAYPQR010000534.1:0-2444 GCA_964412865.1 uncultured Intrasporangiaceae bacterium | reverse complement strand
TCTTCGAGCGCGCGTCGGGCGGCGGGCAGGGCACGCTCGCGGTCGGCGGGCACCAGGCCGATGCGAGTGCGCCGGTCGAGCACATCGTCGATGTCGAGGGCTCCTTCATGGGTGACCGCGAACCGTAGCTCGGCCGGTGTGACCGGCACGGTGTCGTCGATCGGCTCCAGCATCGCCGGATCCTCCACCGACGCCACCAGCGGGGCCTCCGCGCCGTAGCGACGCACCAGGCGATCGGGCGCCCCGATGCCGCGCAGTCGCTGCCGGTCGGCCGCCCCGACCAGGGGCAGGTGCGCGGTGACGCACGGGCCCGCGGGCAGATCGCGCGCGTCGACGACGTGGTCGACGGTGTCCTGCGCCATGCGCCGGTAGGTCGTGAGTTTGCCGCCGACGATCGTCACGACGTCCTCCGGCGACGTGAGCACGGCGTGACGTCGCGACAGGTCCGCGCTCGCGCCCTCGGCGTCGATCAGAGGCCGAAGGCCGGCATACACGCCGATGACGTCGGTGCGCCGAAGCGGTTGCGCGAGCACGGTGTTGATGATGTCGAGCAGGTAGGTGAGGTCGCGCTCACCCGGCGCGGGCACGTCGTCCGGATGCCCGTCGACTGCCTCGTCGGTCAGTCCGATATAGGTGAGGCCGTCGGGCTGCGGCACGGTGAACACGAAGCTGCCGACGGTGCCGGGCACCGCGGCGTTGATCACTGCCCGTGACGAGCCGAGCGCGGCCGATCGGACGACCAGATGCGTGCCCCGTGAGGGGCGCAGTCGCACGTCGGGTGCAAGATCGCCCGCCCAGACACCCGTGGCGTTGACGACCGCCCTTGCCCGGATGGTGTGTATGGCGCCGGTCAGTTCGTCGCGCACGAGGCCTTCATCCCGGCCGACCCGGATCGCCCTGGCACGTGTGATGATCCGCGCGCCGTGGGCTGCAGCCGTGCGGGCGATCGCGGTGACGAGTCGTGCGTCGTCCTCCAGTTGCGCGTCCCACGCCAGGATGGCTCCGCGCAGGCCGGTGGCGCGAAGGGTCGGGGCGATCTCGAGAGCCCGGCGGGCCGAGATGCGCCGTGGTGGAGGCAGAAGTCGGCTCGAGGTGCGGGCGGCCCGGCGCAGCACGTCACCCGCCGTGAACGCCACGAGGTCGAGAAACGCCGCCGTATGACGGGTGTCCTTCGTCAGCGGGATCAGCCACGGCACCGGACGGGTCAGGTGGGGCGCGGTCTGCTGCAGCAGATGACCTCGCTCGACCGCGCTCTCGTGGGCGATGCCGATCTGGCCTGTCGCGAGGTAGCGCAGCCCCCCGTGCGCGAGCTTCGAACTCCAGCGCGAGGTGCCGAAGGCGATGTCGTGGGCGTCGATCGCCACGACGTCGAGGCCACGCGAGGCGGCGTCGAGGGCGACGCCCGCACCGGTGGCGCCCAGCCCGACGACGAGTAGGTCGACGACCCGGCCGTCGGTCGCCTCCTGCAGCTCCCGTGCGCGGCGCACGGCGTTGAGTTGGCTGGGGGACCAGAAGGTCATGACAGGTAACCCTCGACCATCCGGGCGAGTTCGTCGAAGACGGCTCGCACGTGCGAATCGTCTGCCGGCTCGACCAGGGTGTGCGCAGAGAGGACGAATCCGTGTGCCGCGAGGAGGATCCCGCGCGCGAGGTCGATCGGTTGCCCATCGCGCAGATGGCCATCCCGTTGCCCGGCCTCGATCACTGCGCGCAGGTGGTCGAGCAGTTGCTCCTGGGTGCGGCCGCGCCGCACCAGCAGGTATGGCAGCAGCAGCTCCGGGTCGACCTCGACGATCTTGCGGAAGAGCGGATTGTCACGGAAGGCCATCGCGGCATCGGATACGGCTCGGGCGACACGGGCGGGCGTCGCCGGCTGAGGGTCGAGTTGTATGACGGCCGTGGTCAGTTCGCGGGTCATGAGGTCGGCGACGAGGGTGCCCATGTCGGGCCAGCGGCGATAGACGGTCATCCGCGACACACCGGCGCGCCGTGCGACATCGGTGATGGTGGTGCGTCGCAGGCCGACGGCCGTGATGCAGTCGCGGGCGGAATCGAGAAGAGATTCTTCGGCGACGACACTGTTACGAATGGACGCCATGTGTCACACTTTAACATCATGGATGGGCACATGCACTGGTCCCGTTGGGGCGATCCCGAGCGCGAGACCGCACTCCCTGACAGCGCGGAAGCACTGCTGCAGGCGGCTTTCGGTGAGTTGCGGCCGTCCGGCCGGATGATGCTGGACGAGGTCCGGCCGGCGCCGAGCCGGCTGAGCCCGACCGCACTCGCGGCAATCCGCGACCTGCTCGGGGAGCGCCAGGTGAGCGTCGCGCATGACGCACGCGTCCGGCATACGCGTGGGCGGTCGACCACGGACCTCGTCATGATCCGGACCGGTGACGCCGATGCGGCGCCCGACGCCGTGGCCACCCCTGGCACGCACG
>CAYPQR010000533.1:0-2458 GCA_964412865.1 uncultured Intrasporangiaceae bacterium | reverse complement strand
GGCCGCTCGTCGGTATGTGGGCCATGCACGCGCTGCGCATCGCCGACTGGCGGCCGAGCGCCGGCTGGGACACCGACCACCGCACCATCCCGCACGAACTCGACTGGCTGCGCACTGCCGTCCATCTGCACAAGGGCTGCTACCGCGGGCAGGAGACCATCGCGCGCGTGCACAACCTGGGCAAGCCGCCGCGGCGGCTGGTCTTCCTGCATCTCGACGGGTCCGGTCATACGCTGCCCGAGGCCGGGGCGGAGTTGACGCCGGTGGACGGCGGGCGGGCAGTGGGCCGCATCACGTCGGTGCAGCGGCACTATGAGGACGGGCCGGTCGCGCTCGCGGTGATCAAGCGCAATGTCGGGCTCGACGTCGTGCTCGAGACCGAGGGCATCACCGCGGCGCAGACGCCGATCGTCACGCCGTAGCGCGGGCGAGCGCGCCCCGCGGGTGTGGCGGGGCGCCCCTGCCCGGCCACGTTTCTCGAGTGTGAGCGACGTCTCGCATACTCTGGTTTGCAAAATGCTAACTAGAGCAAGCATACTGGAGGCATGAGCCCGAACCCCGTGGCCGACCTCGGCGGCTACCTGAAGGAGCAGCGTCAGCAGGCGCACCTGTCCCTGCGGCAGCTCGCCGAGCGCACGGGCATCAGCAACCCCTACCTCTCGCAGATCGAGCGCGGCCTGAAGAAGCCGAGCGCCGAGATCCTGCAGGCGCTGGCCAAGGGTCTGCGCATCTCGGCCGAGCAACTGTATGTGCATGCCGGCATCCTCGACGAGTCGCAGGCTCAGGCGGCGGTCGATGTGCGGCACGCCATCCTGTCCGACCCCCGACTCACCGATCGGCAGCGCAAGGTGCTGCTCGACGTCTACGCATCGTTCGTCGGCGACTGAGCGAGCCGACGGCGCATCCACAGCCCCGAGCCGGCCCCGCCGGATCGCAACGAAAGGAACACCAATGGCCTTCGACCTGAAGAAGACCCTCACCGACACCTCCGCCATCTACGCTCTCGTGGGCGCCGCCGACGAGGCCGTGGATCAGGTCAAGAGCGCTCTCGACCAGGCCGTGCACCGCACCGCGTCGCTGCGCTCCGACCTGGACTCGAAGTCGCTGCAGGCCAAGGTGACCGACACGGTCGCCGATGTGCGCAGCCAGGTGGAGGCGCTGCCCGCGACCGCCACCGAGCGTTTCGCGCAGTTGACCGGCGAGTTCGACAAGACCTACGAGAAGTATGCGACGCGCGGCGAGAAGCTCGTGCGCGAGCTGCGCACCCGGCCCGAGGTCGAGCGGCTGAGCGAGCGCACCGGGCAGGTGGCCGAGCAGGCCCAGGCCGCCGTCGAGACCGTGCGCAAGGTGGCCGAGGAGACCCAGTCGGCCGCACTCGGCGCCGTGTATTCGACGCGCAAGCAGGCGGCGCAGGAGACCGTGAAGGTCGCCGAGACCGTGCAGAGCGAGGCCGTGACCAGCGTGCGCAGCAACGCCGCCAAGGAGGGCGCCGCGAAGAAGACGGCTTCCGAGCGCAAGACCTCGGCCCGGAAGGCCCCGGCGAAGAAGACCACCGCGCGGAAGACCACCGCCAAGAAGTCGTCGACCGGCAAGGCCTCCGCCAAGAAGTCGGACCAGGCGTGATCCTCGGCTGATCACCGCATCCGCAGCCCCCACGAGATGATCTCGTGGGGGCTGCGCGGTCTCCGGGTGCTGCCGCCGGGGATTGCTTGACTCCTGTGCGGGCTGTTCCTATGGTGGCTGGTCACCTAGTTGGCAGTACGGCACCGTTCAGGGATCGGGCGATGGCGTCGAGGTCCCTGGCGTGTTGAGCCCCGCCGGGTAGCGGACCCGAAGGGGCCCGTGCTCGGGAGGCGAGAGCGATGGCCAGCACCGCGCCGCCGCGCAGTGTCCGCGATCGGCCCACGACGGCGCCGAGCCCGCCGGTGCGCCGGCGCCGCGCCGGGCAGACCGTCATCAAGTGGATCACCACGACCGATCACAAGGTGATCGGCAACCTGTATTTCATCACGTCGTTCTCGTTCTTCCTGATCGGCGGACTGCTGGCACTGCTGATCCGCTCGGAGCTCGTCGAGCCGGGGTTGCAGGTCGTCGACAATCCGGAGCAGTTCAACCAGCTGTTCACGATGCACGGCACGATCATGCTGCTGCTCTTCGCCACACCACTGTTCGCCGGGTTCGCGAATGCCTTGATGCCGCTGCAGATCGGCTCGCCGGACGTCGCGTTTCCGCGGCTGAACATGTTCGCCTACTGGCTGTATCTCTTCGGTGGCATCATCACCGTCTCGGGGTTCTTGACGCCGCAGGGCGCGGCCGCGTTCGGCTGGTTCGGCTATGCGCCGCTGTCCGGTCCGACCTACAGTCCTGGCCTTGGTGGCAACCTGTGGGTCTTCGGGCTGACCCTGGCCGGCTTCGGCACGATCCTGGGCTCGGTCAACTTCATCACCACGATCATCTG
>CAYPQR010000532.1:0-2462 GCA_964412865.1 uncultured Intrasporangiaceae bacterium | reverse complement strand
ATCGGGCGAGATCCTCACGGTGCGGCCCGAGGGCGAGCACGCCGACCTCTTCCGCACCTTCCCCAACTCGTATGGATCGCTGGGGTATTCGGTGCGGATCAAGATCGACCTCGAACAGGTGTCGCCCTACGTCCATCTGCGCCATGTGCGATTCGGCGACCTCGGCGACCTCGTCGCGACCCTCGGCACGATCCTCGATACGAGGGAGCACGACGGCGAGAAGGTCGAATTCATCGACGGCGTGGTGTTTTCGGAGGCCGAGAGCTACCTCGTGCTGGGCGGCTTCGTCGAGGCGGCTCCCTACACCTCCGACTACACGGGTCAGCAGATCTACTACCGATCGATCCAGCAGCGCGACGAGGACTACCTCACGGTGGGGGACTACCTGTGGCGCTGGGACACCGACTGGTTCTGGTGCGACCGCGCGCTCGGGCTGCAGAACCCGGCCGTTCGCAGGGTGGTGCCGCGGCGTTGGAAGCGCAGTGACGTCTACAGCCGGATCGTCCGCTTCGAGACACAGCACGGCTGGATGGCGTGGCTCGACGCGAAGCGGGGCAAGCTCCCGCGCGAACGAGTCATCCAGGACGTGGAATTGCGGCTCGACCGCACCGAGGAGTTCCTGCGCTGGTTCCTCAAGAGCGTTCCGATGGAGCCGATCTGGCTGTGCCCACTGGCGGTTCAGGATCGCGACCACGGCAGCCGGCCGTGGCCGCTGTATCCGCTGCAGGCCGGCGTGCCATACGTCAACGTCGGTTTCTGGGGGACGGTGCCGATCCTGCCGGGTCGCGAGGACGGCGACGTCAATCGGGAGATCGAGCGCGTCGTGCACGAACTGGACGGGCACAAGTCCCTCTACAGCGACGCGTATTACGACGAAGAGAGCTTCTGGGCGCTCTACGGCGGCCAGACCTACCACTCCATCAAGGACCGGTACGACCCCGACGGTCGGCTGCCGGACCTCTACACGAAGGCGGTGAAGAGGCGATGACACTGAGCATCGGCCAGATCTCGGACCACGTGCTCGGCAAGGACGTCCCGTTCCACGTCAAGGCATTCGACGGATCCACGGGCGGCAACCCGGACGCCGAGGTCGGCATCGACATCACCAACGAGCGTGCCCTGCGCTACCTCGCCACGGCGCCGGGCGAACTCGGCCTCGCTCGGGCATACATCCAGGGCGACCTCGAGGTCACCGGCATGGACCCGGGCGACCCCTACGACTTCATGGCACTGTTCATGGACGACTTCGCCCCGCGGCGGCCCTCCGCGAAGGAGGTGGTGGACATCCTCCGGTCGCTCGGGGTCAAGAACCTGCGTCCACCGGAGCCGCCGAAGCAGGAGGCACTGCCGATGTGGCGTCGCGCCGTCGAGGGGCTGCGCCACTCCCGGAAGCGGGACGCCGAGGCGATCCACCACCACTACGACGTGAGCAATCGCTTCTACGAGATGGCGCTCGGCCCGTCGATGACGTATACCTGCGCGTGCTATCCGAGCGACGATGCCACGCTGGAAGAAGCCCAGGCGCACAAGTACGACCTCGTCTGCCGCAAGCTCGGCCTGAAGCCCGGAATGCGGCTGCTCGACGTCGGATGCGGCTGGGGCGGCATGGTCCGGCACGCCGTCGAGCACTACGGCGTGACCGCGCTCGGCGCCACCTTGTCGGCCGAGCAGGCCTCGTGGGCGACCGGGAAGATCAAGGAGCTCGGCCTCGACGACCGCGCCGAGGTGCGGCACAGCGACTACCGGGACGTCGCCGAAGGTGGCTTCGACGCGGTGAGTTCGATCGGACTCACCGAGCACATCGGGGTCAAGAACTACCCGTCCTACTTCACGTCGCTCTACGACAAGCTGAGGGTCGGCGGGCGCCTGCTCAACCACTGCATCACCCGGCCCGACAACAAGGCACCCGGTCTGACACGAGGCGGATTCATCGACCGCTACGTCTTCCCCGATGGTGAGATCACCGGGGTCGGCACCGTCATCTCGGCGATGCAGGACGAGGGCTTCGAGATCCGCCACGCCGAGGACCTGCGCGAGCACTACGCGAGGACGACACGCGCCTGGTGCAAGAACATCAGCGCCAACTGGGACGAGTGCGTCGCCGAGGCCGGCCTGCCCATCGCGAAGATCTGGGGCCTGTATCTCGCCGGGTCGTCGCTCGGCTTCGAGCGCAACCACATCCAGCTGCATCAGGTGCTGGGGGAGAAGGTCGCTCCCTCGGGGAAGAGCGACTATCCGTTGCGCTACGACTTCGGGGTGTGACGGCTCGACGTCCGGTATGACGCGCGGCTGCCCCGGCGGTCCGGCGCACGGCGGGAATTGACTCGCCTGTGCGCGCGTTATGAAGGTATCCTTCGGGAAGCGGCGAGAGCCGTGCTCGAGGGTCGAGGTGATTTCGATCGCCTCACTTCTTGACAGTTGAACAGTGTGACGTGCCCACTCCTTGGGGGTGATCGGTTTCG
>CAYPQR010000531.1:0-2471 GCA_964412865.1 uncultured Intrasporangiaceae bacterium | reverse complement strand
CACTTCTACCTCGACGTGCTGGCCGCGCCGATGTTCGCGGCGGGCAGCATCCTGGTGCTCTGCGTGATAGGGCAGGCCGGGTGGGGCCGCGTGGAGGCGCGCCTCGACGGCGAGGAGAAGGTGCCGGTGATGGTCGGGCCCAGTGGCTGAGCCCTCGTGGCGTCCTACAGGAAACGAGAAGAGCCCCGGCGCGAAAACGCCGGGGCTCAATCTTGGGGTGAGCGACGGGGCTCGAACCCGCGACATCCGCGACCACAACGCGACGCTCTACCAGCTGAGCTACGCCCACCATTGCAGCGGCCCCGTCATCGACGAGGCAGCGCGGCCTACTGTACCTGGCTTCGGGCCGCCCAAGCCAATCGGCTCAGACGGAGGGGTTGAGGGTCGTCGCGGCACCCGCATACTTCTGCGCGATCTGGGCTGCCTCCTGGCTGTCCGGGCCGGGCGGCTGCACGAAAACCGCCTCGCGGTAGTAGCGCAATTCGGCGATCGATTCGCGGATGTCGGCGAGCGCCCGGTGGCCGCCGTTCTTTTCCGGAGCGTTGAAATACGCTCTGGGGAACCAGCGCCGGGAAAGCTCCTTGATCGACGAGACGTCGATGATGCGGTAGTGCAGGTGACCCTCCAGCTCGGGCATGTCGCGTGCCAGGAAGCCACGGTCCGTGCCGACGGTGTTGCCGCCGAGCGGCCAGCGACCCTCCTCGGAGGCGTGCTCACGCACGTAGGCGAGCACCTCCTTCTGCGCCTGCTCCATCGTCAGGCCCTGGGCGAGCTCCTCGAGCAGCCCGCTGGAGGTGTGCATCTCGCGGACGAAGTCGTTCATGTGGTCCAGCGCCGCCTGGGGCGGCTTGATGATCACGTCGACTCCGTCGCCCAGCTGATTGAGGTCGAAGTCGGTGACCAGCGCGGCGACCTCGATGAGGGCGTCGTGCTGCAGGTCGAGTCCGGTCATCTCGCAGTCGATCCACACGATGCGGTCCGAGTGCAGCTTGTCTTCGCTCACCCCACCACCATATGGGGCATGCCTGGGTGATGTTGCGTATGTCCCGAACTGTGCACAACAGCGCATGATCCGCAGGATGCGCCCGTATGCGGCGGCTCGCGGCCCTCTCACCGCTGGAGGGGGCCGCGAGCCGCAGTCGATACGACATCCGGGAGGCCGGCTCAGCTCTCGGGCAGCTCCGCGAAGTCCGCCTTCATCTGCTTGTACCAGCCCATCGACTTCTTCGGGTGGCGCCACCGGGCCTTCATCGCGTCGCGCGCCTCCTGGTGCGTCGCGTCGCCGGCCTTCTCCGCGTCCTTCAGGTGCCGGTCCTGCGCGTTGATGACGTCGTCGGCGGTCTGCCCGCGGTGCTCGAGATCGCAGGGGCCGCCGAGTTGCCGGCAGGTCATCGTCTTCATGATCGGTCCTCTCGGATCAGTGTTTTCTTTGCTACATCTGGATGACGTCCGTGGCCGCCGAAGTGTGACCGGCCGGTGGCGTCAGTCTCGCCTCTGTGCTCCGTCGCGCCGGGACACCTCACCGAGCAGCTCCGGGGCTGCGCGGAAGGTGATGCCTCGCACGACGCCGTCGGTGACGGTGAAGTCGAAGACGACCTTCGCCTGCCCGCGGTGGAACCACGCGGCGGCCGGGCGGTCGGCGACATACACCGGCAGCGCCGCCTGTGCGCTGCCGTTGAAGAACTCGGCGACCTGGCGACGGCCGTCGATGCGTTCTGGTGTGCCGAGCAGCGCCGCGGCCTCGTCGGCGCGCACCCGGCAGTCGGGCGCAAGCAGCTCGAGGAGGCGGTCGAAGTCACCCTCCCGGGCTGCCGCCATGAACGCGTCCACCACCTGCCAGTCGGCGAGCTGGTCCTCGGAGGCCGGCTGGCCGATCCTCGCGCGTGCTCGCGAGGCGAGCTTGCGTGCCGCGGCCGGCGTCGTGTCGAGCACCGCTGCGATCGTGGGGAATTCGAAGCCAAAGCTGTCGTGCAGCACGAAGGCGACGCGCTCACGCGGTGAGAGACGATCGAGGACCACCTGCAGGGCCACCCCGACCGAATCGGCCAGCGCCACCTCATCCGCAGGGTCCGGCGCCGTCTCGCGCGGCTCGACCTGGTCCTCGGGCACCGACCGGCGGGCGCGGAGGCGGTCGAGGCACAGCCGCGTCGTCACGGTCGTGAGCCAGGCGGGCAGGCTGTCGATCGCCTGGTCGGTGCCGTGCAGCCGCAGCCACGCCTGCTGCACGACATCCTCAGCCTCGGACCGGTCGCCGAGCACCTTCCCCGCCAGCCGGAGCAGCCTCGGACGCTCCGCCTCGAACTCTTCGGTCATTTCCACGGGCATACCTCCGTCGGCAACTGTCTGGTCACCCTACTGACGACGGGGTCGCGGCGGGTGTGACCGGATGTGCGGTCGCTCGCCCCCGGTGCACCCGCTCCGTCATGCAGAAAGTGTCAAATATGACGACTTCTGCATGACCGAACGTCGGG
>CAYPQR010000530.1:0-2479 GCA_964412865.1 uncultured Intrasporangiaceae bacterium | reverse complement strand
ACGCGCGGTTGGGCCTCGCCTTGCCGGCGAACGCCGCGGCTTCCGGGCCGCGATCAACCGCGTCACGTGTGCGTCGTCGGCGCCACGGAGGGGCATGATCGGCCGTCACGCGACTCACGCGCTCGCTCGCCGCCTGCAAACGTCTCCTCATGCCCGATGACGCGCCGAGCGAGTTCGCCGGGCATGTAGGGACTCGGCTGCATCGCCTTCACCCCTTCGCCGTCTGGTGACATACACAAGCATATATCGCCAGGGGTATGCCCTCGTATGTTGCTCGCCCAGGACGACGACGCCACATTCTTGTGCAGGTGGACGGCAGAATGTCGCTCGATCAGCCGGACCGGCAACATTCTCGTGCAGGTCGACGTAGCCGCGCGCTTCAAGGGCTTCGACTCGCGGACCGCGGACGTTCGCCGTCTCGGGAGCCACGAGACCTGACACACTGCTGCCATGACGCACCGCAAACCCGTCGAATGCTGGCTGACCGACATGGATGGCGTGCTCGTGCGCGAAGAACACGCGATCCCAGGCGCCGCGGACTTCCTGCGGAGGTTGCAGGAGACCGGCCGGCGCTTCCTCGTGCTGACCAACAACTCCATCTACACCCCGCGCGACCTGCGCGCGCGGCTGCTCGCGAGCGGGATCGACGTGCCGGAGTCGGCGATCTGGACGTCGGCGCTCGCGACCGCGCAGTTTCTCGACGACCAGCGGGCGGGCGGATCGGCATACGTCGTGGGGGAGTCGGGCATGACGACGGCGCTGCACGACATCGGATACGTCATGACGTCGCGTGACCCCGACTACGTCGTGCTGGGGGAGACGCGGATCTATTCGTTCGAGTCGATCACCCGCGCGATCCGGCTGATCGAGAACGGCGCGCGGTTCATCGCGACTAACCCCGACGCGAGCGGCCCGTCGCCGGAGGGGAGTCTGCCCGCCACCGGCGCCATCGCGGCGCTGATCACCAAGGCGACCGGCGTCGAACCGTACTACGTGGGCAAACCGAACCCGCTGATGATGCGCAGCGCCCTCAACCGCATTGACGCCCATTCGGAGACCACCGTGATGATCGGCGACCGGATGGACACCGACGTCGTGAGCGGACTGGAGGCCGGGCTGCGCACCATCCTCGTGCTGACCGGCTCCACCCGTCCGCAGGACGTGCAACGGCACCCCTTCGTGCCCACGAGGGTCGTCGACTCGATCGCCGATGTGGTGCCCCTGGTCGACGAGTTCGCGCCCGCGTGACCGACGGGAGCGACCCGGTCGATCCCGAGGTCCCGCTGCAACCAGTCACTCCGCCCGGGCTCGGGCGGCGCGAACTGCAGGAGCGGGCCGTCCGTGGCGCCGGCTGGACGATGATCCACACCGTCACAGGGGTTCCGATCGCGTTCCTGGTCAACCTGTTGCTCGCCCGCGTCCTCGGCGTGGTCGACTATGGGCGACTCGCCTACCTGATGACGCTGATCGGCGTCGTCGGCGGGATCGTCGGGCTCGGGGTGACGACCGGCACGATCCAGTTCGGTTCCAAGGCTCACGCGGCCGGACGCCACGAGGAGGTGCGCTTCCTGCTGTCGCAGGCGCAGGGCTTCCGGCTCGCCTTCGTCGCCCCGATCATGACCGTGGTCGTCATCCTCGCGGCGCACGTGTCGCTGCCACTGTTGTTGGTGGCCATCGTCTTCGGCATCTGGTTACCGGGGTTCTTCGACGGCGCGACCACGTGCCTCGTGCTGGAGAACAAGACCGACTGGCAGGCCAAGATCGCGATGGGGCTGAACCTCCTGCTTCAGGCCGGAACGGTGGTTGCGGTCCTGCTGACCCGCAGTGCAGATGCCGTATGGGCGGTGCGCCTGGCGATCGGCGGGCTCGGTGTCGCGTTGGCCATGGTGGTCATCGACCGGCGATATCGTGCGGCCGTGTTGCGGCCGAGGCTGCCACGCCACATGCCTGCGGGCTTCTGGAGGTTCGTGATCCCCACGGCGGCCGCGAGCCTGATCGGTATGCTGGCGCTCTCGCGCACCGAGGTGTTCGTCCTGCAATGGCTGGGTGACGCGGCCGCCGTGGGCGTCTTCGCGCTCGCCTTCGGTCTTGCATCACACATCTTCTCCCCGGCGCAGGCACTGGTCGGCCCGCTGATCCCGGCCATCTCCGGTCTGCGGGAGGTGGACGCGGATGCCGTGAAGGACGCCTTTCGAAGGACCATGCGGGCGTCGTCGATCCTGGTCGGCGCCATGTGCGTGATCGGGCTGCCGGCGCTGGCGCTGCTCATCCCGGTGCTCTACGGTCACGGGTTCGATGCGTCCGCGCCGATGCTGGTCGCTCTCGGGATCTCGTCCGGACTGCTGGTCGTCGGCGGGCCGGTGTCGGCGTTCGTCATGGGCCGGCTGGACGCGAGGACCGTGCTGTGGGCCAGTGTTGTGGCGCTCGCGATCGACGCGGCGCTGGCGTTCGCGCTGGTGCCGGTCATCGGCGGCTGGGG
>CAYPQR010000529.1:0-2482 GCA_964412865.1 uncultured Intrasporangiaceae bacterium | reverse complement strand
AAGGGGTGGGACGACGAATCGTCACGCTCAAACCATCCAGGTCGCTGATGATCACTGTCTCGCCGATCTTCGGCTCCGGATCCTCCCAGCCGTAGGCGAGTTGCGCGCTCCACAAGGTGCCGTCCGCGGCGACCTGGCCGCGGTCTCCGGACCACGTCTGCACGGTCGCGACCTTGCCCTCCATGGCCTCCGGGCCGGTGCTGACCGGCCTCCGCCGCGCCAGCACGACCTCGCCCGCGACCATCGCCATGGCCGCCACACCCGCGAGCGCGAGCACCACCGACACCGGGATCGTGACGAAGAGGGTGACGCCGGAACCCGCGAGGATCACCCCCAGCCCGGCTGCCGCAGTCAACACGCCCACGCCGCCGAGGAGGCCCGCCGTCGAAGCGTGCGCCTCGATCACCAGCACTGCGAGGCCCGCGATGATGAGGATCGCGCCGAGCATGACCATGTCCATCACCTCTTCGGCCGGGTGAGTGTGAGGCATCGACGTGAAGCTCAACCCACCTGGCCTTGCTTCCTGCTCACCCACCAGCCTACCTCCCGCCCCGCAATGCCGGGGCGGCGCCATGGCCGGCGCAGCCCCACGCACTGGGCCGACCTGGCGCGCGGGCTGTGGCTGCGCCTCCGCTAGAGTCGCCTGCGACACGGGGCGGTAGCTCAGCCGGTTAGAGCAGCGGACTCATAATCCGTCGGTCGCGGGTTCAAGCCCCGCCCGCCCCACCACGCTTCGGCAACTCATCATCACCGCCGTGAACAGCGACGGGAACGGATCACGCCTGGCCGGACCACGTGAGTGTTCAAGCCGACGACCTGACCAAGGCACACTGCCCGTCCTGATGGGGTTCCCGTCTACAGGATCCTTACTCGCAGCCCCATCCGTCGCCGTCCTCATCGAGCCGGTATGGGTCGCTGCCGGTCACATGTACGGGCGCAAGCCCCTTGGCCTTCAGTTGAGAGCAGTCCCAGTCTTCCGCCGGCGGTATGCACGGCGAATACCCCGGCGTGCAGTTCCCGGCCGGCGCGGCGGGTGGCGGAGCCGAGGTCGACGTGTGCGTCGTCTTGGCCGGCGTCGGCTTCGAGGTGTGCAGAGGCTCGAGCTTCCCACCGCACTTGCTCCAGACCGGCCACAGGTTGTGCGCGCGAGCGTAGGACTGAGCGGACCTGTATGAGGCCTGGCGACGGTAGGCCGTGTCGTAGGTGTACTCGAATGCGAATCCGTGCTTGATCATGTAATGGCCGTAGTCACCCACCCCGGGAATCTCCAAGTAGCCCAACGTTCGTCCGTACTTGTCATGGCGCCCCTGACTCGCGTCGAACACCAGGCGGACCTTCTTCCCGTCCAAGACCTGGTGCGCACGCGCCGACGCCGCCGGGCCGCCGCATTCGACGGACTTGTTCGGGTCCACCGTCTCCGGCGTATTGATGCCGATCAGGCGAACGTCGGTGTCTCGACCCTTGTAACGCACGTGCACGGTGTCTCCGTCGACCACTCGAATCACCGGCCACAGATACGTGTGATGGCGGTGGGTTTTCGTGGGAGTCCTGGCAGGCTTTGCCGGAGCAGCACTCGTCGAGCTCGCCTTCGGAGTGTCCTTCGGAGTCGGCGTTTGCGTGGCCGTGTGCGTGGTTGAGGTCGTCGGGCTATGCGTCGCGCGATGTGTCGCAGAGTGGGTCGTCGTCGGTGCCGGCGGGCTGGCTGTCGGCGTGGTTGCCGCGGCAGTGTCGGTGCTCTCATCCGGCACGGGATCGACTATCGACAGGACCACTACGAGAACGAAGAGTGCGGCCACGAAGCTGCCGAACGCCCAGAGAATCTTGCTCCACAGCCTCTTGCGGACATACCAGGCCCTCAGCTTCTTCATGGCGCCTCTCGCTTCCCTGCGCCGTACCGAACCACCCCCGGTGGGCCCGGCAATCGATGCCCCATTTTATCCCCGATACCAACCCGCGACCGGATAGTGCTCAAACCGTCAGCGGGTGGGAAATCACCATCTGATGGGCCACGACTCACTGACCGCGTCGCGTTCCGAACTTGCGTGCAATCGGTCGATGGCATCGTCGACGAGCCGTCACCCGCCGCTCACAGGTCTCCGATGGGTTCGGTCACGCCGACCTCCTCCGGATCACGGAGGGAATGCCGATTCGTGGGGCGGGTGACGACCCCTGCAATCTGTGCCACGCTCGGAGCATGTGCCGCAACATCCGGACCCTCTACAACTTCGAGCCGCCGGCGAGCGAGGACGAGATCCGCGCGTCCGCGCTGCAATACGTCCGCAAGGTCAGCGGCATGCAGAAGCCGTCGAAGGCCAACCAGCAGGCCATGGATCGCGCCGTCGACGAGGTCGCCCGCGTCACGCGCGAATTGCTGGACGCGCTGGTGACCACCGCACCGCCGAAGGATCGCGAGGTCGAGGCGGCCAAGGCGCGTGAGCGCAGCAGGAGGCGGTTCGCGCAGCAGGCGGGGTGATGTCGGCCG
>CAYPQR010000528.1:0-2492 GCA_964412865.1 uncultured Intrasporangiaceae bacterium | reverse complement strand
CTGTGGCAACAGCTCGACCGCGCCGTCGAAGGTGCCGCAACCATGCTCGTCGCGCCCTCCGGGGCGGGGAAGACCTTGGCTACTGCCGGATGGATCCGGGACCGATTCTCCCCTGACGGGGCGCCCGATTCCCGCCCATCGGCCCTCTGGCTCGGCGGAAGCCCCGGCTGGGAGCCGGATGCCCTGTCGGAAGTCATCGACCAGGTCACCGGCAATGGGATGCCGGACTCCGCGCGGAACGGAAAGAACGCCGATCGGCCGACCCTGATCGCGATCGACGACGCGCACCAATTGCCGATCGACACCATACGGATGATCGAACGCCGGCTCAGCCAGGATCCCGGTGCCATGCACCTGCTGCTGCTCACCCGCTGGGACCTGCTGCAGTCCAGTCTTCCCGCCGAGTTGCTCGGCGATCTGACGGTGATCCGCGGTCGTGACCTGCGGTTGGATCAGGACGAATGCAAGGCGCTGATCCGGATGCATGTCGGAGATCTGGATGCCGAGGGGGTCGATGCGATCGCCGACCGCCTGGGCGGCTGGTGTGCCACCACGGTGCTGGCCTCCCGTACTGTCGCTGCAAGCGCCGACCCGGTCGGGACGGCACGCCGTCTCGCTCACGGCAACACCGGACTCGCCGACCGGGTCATGTCGGAGGTATTCGCGACCCTGCCGTCGCGTCAGCGGCACGTCCTGCTGTGCGTTGCCGGCGAGGAATATGTCACCGACGAGATCGCTCGGACCTTGACCCGCGACCCGGAGGCCGGCACCGTCCTGGCCGATCTCGCCGACGCCGGGCTCCTGGTGACCGACGTCGCTCGAGTCGTCCACCCCGACGGGTCCGACTCGGACACCGCCGACGGCGCGGCCATGTATCGGATCGAGCCGCTGCTCGCCGAGGTGGTTCGCCGGCGGCTGGCGGCCCGCGGTGTCGACACCGACCAGGCACGCGCCACCGTGATGCTGGCGGTGCAGGTCGACCTCGCGCAGGGCACGTTCGGCAGGGCGTTCGACCGTATGGTGGCGATGCGCGACTGGCGCCAAGCGCTCGCGCTGCTGGACTCCCACGGCCAGATGATGATCTTCCGCGGTCAGAGCGCGTCGGTGACTCGGTTCCTCCGGGAGCATCCCGACCTGGTGGAGAGCGACCCGGAGGCCTGGATGCCCACAGCGATCGAACGCTGGCTGGCCGGCGACACCGGGCAGGCCTGCTACTGGATGGAGCGCCGATCGGCATACACCGATGCCCCGATGACGGAGGTCGACCGCGCGCGCGTCGCCCTGATGCGGTCTCGTCTCGGCATGGAACCGATGGAGGCCGCCGTCGAACAGGCCCAGGAGCTGGCGATCCGGCCCGAGGATGCAATCGCCGCCAGCAGCGTGGCCCGTTTCGCCCACATGCTGGTCGAGCTCGGTGCGACCCAGAACTGGACCGGCCGACTGGAAGAGGCTGACCAGAACCTCACGGCTGCAATCGGTCTCGCGCAGACTCACGGGATGAGGCTGCTCAGCGCCATGGCTATGAGTTGTCTGGCTTTCACCAAGTACATGTCGGGTCACGAGCACGGATGCGCTGTCATGGCATCGCGAGCCCTCGAGATCCTGGCGCGGCAGCCACGGCGCCTCAACAGCTTCATCGCAGCACGCGCCTCCCTTGCCACGATGTTGGCTCGGGTTATCGACGTGCCTTGGCTGGATCCATCCGAATACGAGTGGAGTCCACGTGATCTACATCCTGCCGACCTCTGCGAGCGACATTGGTCCCGAGCCTGCCGCTTCCAGATAGGGTTCTTCCAGGGCAAGCTGGTCGACGCCACACAGGCGAGTGATGCGCTCCTCGAAGTCGCCGTCTCCAGAGGTCTTCCGGATCACCTGGGAGCCTCCATGTGGTTCGGGCGGGCATTCACCGCCGCACTGAGTGGTGACGCGGAAAGACTGCGAGAGTGCACGAGCGAACTGCGAGGGCTTGGCCGGCTCGGTCAGGCGACACTGCTGGACGCTATGCAAGCAGATCTGACGGGCGACAGCCGGCGCGCCGTCGAGTTGTTCGGCCGAGCCGTCGACCAGCTGCGCGGCGCCCCTTTCGCGCGGCGCGCTCTCGCCCTGGCCTGCCGGTCACAACTGCTCGACGCGCTGGGGGAGCACGATCAGGCCATAGCCGACCTGCGGGCCGCAGCGTCAGATACCTCGGTGCAGCGCAATGCCTTCGTCTTCCTCGGATGGACGCGCCACGGGACGCCGATGCAGACACTGCTCAAGCGGTTGACGGCAACGGACGAGGATCCCTGGACCAGAGAAGTCTCTGACGCCATGACCGGCCGCGCCGACTTCATCACGATCATCTCCTCGAGCGCGCCGACCCCTCGGGAGCGCGCCGCTGCGGTCTCCATGCCGATCCAGCCCAAATTGAGTTCGAGGGAACTCGACGTCCTTCGCGGACTAGCGCGGGGCGCCACCTACGCGGACATCGGCGCCGACCTCTTCCTCTCCGA
>CAYPQR010000527.1:0-2494 GCA_964412865.1 uncultured Intrasporangiaceae bacterium | reverse complement strand
ACCGCCGACATACGGCATACACCAGGTATGCCCTGCCGTGCACGGCAGACGCGCCGCGTGACATGAACACGACGATTGTCGGATACGTGACCACTCCATTGCCGCCGCAGCGCCCGCGCTGAAAATGTCGCGGGTGTCCAACCCACGCACCCTTGGGAGTCACCGTCATGACATCACGCCCCCACAGCCGGCGCGCATCCCGCGCCCTGATCACCACCGCCGGACTGACCGTCTCGGTCGCCACCGGGTTCGCCCTCGTCGGCACGACGGCATCGGCCAGCCCGATGGCCACGGGCGCCGGCAACGGCAGCGACCACGTGTCGGCGGGCCCGGTCGGCGCCGTGCACCAAGGACACCGCACGGTGGCCGCGAAACCGTCCTGGGTTGCCAAGGCACCGGTGGCCGGCACGCCCGCCGCGGGAGCGAAGCAGAAGCTCACGATCACGCTGACGACGGACCAGAAGGGAGCGCTCGCCTACGCGAAGTCGGTGAGCGACCCGAGCAGCGCGAACTACCGCAAGTTCCTGACCCCCAAGGAGTTCGGCAAGAAGTTCGGCGCCACTCCCGCCACGGTGAAGGCCGCCAAGAAGTGGCTGCGGGCCCAGGGCTTCACGGTCGGCGCCCTCAACACGAGCCGCACCTTCCTGACCGCGACGGGCACCACCCGCACGCTCGACAAGGCGTTCGGCGTGCGGATGAAGACGTTCAAGCGCGACGGGGCGACGGTCGCCGCGCCCACGCGCAATGCGACAGTGCCCACCCACGCCAAGATCGCGGGCGTGGTCGGTCTGGACACGACGCCGCGCTACCACACCGACCACGTGTCGGAGGCTCAGCTGACGGCCAAGGCCCGGCGGGCCATCGCGAAGAAGCGCGGGATCACGCTGCCCGACAGCCAGGCGCCCGCCACCGACTCGATCGCCGGCAACGGCTGCTCGAACTACTGGGGCCAATATGTGCGCCCCTACCAGGAGCCCAACGCGGCGCCGTTCACGCGCGACCTGCCGACCGCGATGTGCGGCTACACGCCGAAGGCGCTCAACACGGTGCAGAAGGTCAAGGGCAGGCAGACCGGCAAGAACGTGACGGTCGGCATCGTCTTGTGGTGTGACGCGCCGAACATCGTGAAGGACACCAACAAGTGGGCGAAGAACATGGGTGTTCCGAAGCTCAAGAGCGGTCAACTGACCATCGCCGAGCCGTCGCAGCCCTACGACTCCTACTGCGACACCAACGGCGCATCGGACTACGTGGAGACCGCGCTGGACGTGCAGTCGGTGCACGGCGCCGCGCCGGACGCCGACATCATCTATGCCCCGGCCACCGCGCCGATGGACGCCCCGCTGATCGACGCGTTCCACCGCATCGTCGACAACAACAGCGTCGATGTCATCACCGACTCGTGGGGCGGCGGCGAAGCCGGGCTCGACGAGGCCACCAAGGCGGCCTACAAGCAGGTATTCGTGCAGGCTGCGGCGCAGGGCATCACGATCCTGTTCTCGTCCGGCGACTCGGGCGACGGCAGCACGGGTGACGGGTCCGACGGGCCGAGCGTCGCCTACCCGGCGTCCGACCCGTGGATCACGTCGGTCGGCGGCACCAACATCGGCACCAGGAAGAACGGCAAGAAGAAGTTCGAATCCGGCTGGATCACCAGCGTCTCGATCAAGATGGACGGGCAGTGGAGCGGCTACTCGTTCGGGTATGGCGGGGGCGGCGGCACCAGCCAGGTGTTCGACCAGCCGTACTACCAGAAGGGTGTCGTGCCGGCCCAGTTCGCCGGAAGCTCCGACCCGATGCGCGTCTATCCCGACCTGTCGAACCTCGCCGACCCGGCGACCGGCTACCTGGTCGGCTACACCGACACCAACGGCAACTACACGACCGGCAGCATCGGCGGCACGAGCCTCGCGTCGCCGCGCACGGCCGGCCAGCTGGCGCTCGCCATCCAGAAGGCCGGCGGACGGCGCCTGGGCTTCATCAACCCGGTCATTTACCAGAACGGCGCGAAGTATCTGACCGACCTGAAGTCGAACGCCACCAAGCACGCCTACCTCACCTTCGACGACTCGATGCAGCTGTTCGGCATCCCGCCGATCCCGGAGACGGTCGTGCTGAACGGTCAGAAGCTGATCGACCAGTCGCTCACCCTGCAGAAGGGCTACGACAACCTGTCGGGCATGGGTGCGATCGACAACCAGAAGAAGCTGATGAAACTGGTCAACCGCAAGTAGGTGGACCGACCTGCGGGGCCGTCGCGGTGGGAGGGCTGCGGCGGCCCCTCCGACCGATCGAGATCGCAGTAGCCGCTCCTAAAATCGCTCTTGAGACCACCTATTGCGCTCTCGCGGTCGGATGAGGCCCGACAATGCGATCCGGAACAGATGTGGGCCCGAGGACTGAACAAGAGGGCTGACCCGTGACGGGTCAGCCCTCTTGTCTTCGGGTGGAGGCGACCGGACTCGAACCGGCAACCCCCTGCTTGCAAAGCAGG
>CAYPQR010000526.1:0-2496 GCA_964412865.1 uncultured Intrasporangiaceae bacterium | reverse complement strand
CACACGACGCAGTGCCCGTACTGCATCAACGGGCACACGAAGCTGGCCAAGCGCAAGGGCGCCTCGTCGGAGGAGATCATGGAGGCGATCTGGGTCGCCGCCGAGATGCGTGCCGGTGGCGCCTATGCGCACTCAACGCTGGCGTTGCGGGCGCTCGGCGAGACCGAGCCGCACCACCACTGAGCGCAGGACCCGGCCGGCCGCGGCGTGCCGGACACGACTCGTCGCGGGCAGCCGGTCGCGCCGCGCATTCAGTCGCTCAGGCGTATGCCGAGCAGCGCGTCGATCGCGGCGGCGATGCGGGGTGACGCAGCACCCGGGGCGGGCGCCGACGCGGCCCACTTGTCGACGGCCGTGAGTGCTGCCGGCGAATCGAGATCCGCTGCCAGGGCGGCGCGCACGGCGTCGATCACCGAGTCCGCGTCGAAGTCACCCGCGCCCGAAGCGGCCCGCCGCCACGTCGCGAGCCGGTCGCCGGCGGACGCCAGAAGCTCCTCGGTGTATTCCCACTCGGTGCGATAGTGCTGGGCCAGCAGCACCAGCCGGATGACCATCGGGTCGATGCCGCGGCGGCGAAGCTGGGAAACCCGCACCAGGTTGCCCTTCGACTTGCTCATCTTCTCGCCGTCGTAGGCGACCATGGCCTGGTGCGCGTAGACGTGCGCGAAGGGCTGCTCCCCCGTCAGGGCGACCGCCTGCACGGCGCTCATCTCGTGGTGCGGGAAGATCAGGTCGGTGCCGCCCGCCTGCAGGTCGAACCCCATGCCGAGACGCCGCAGGGCGATCGTCGTGCATTCGATGTGCCAGCCGGGCCGCCCGTCGCTGACGCCGTCGCCGCTCCACGACGGCTCGCCCGGACGCTTCGCGCGCCACAGCAGCGGGTCGAGCCGGTCGCGTTTGCCGGCACGGTCGGGGTCGCCGCCGCGATCGGCATACACCTCCAGCATCTGCTCCCGTGTCCAATGGCTGACGTCTCCGAAGGAGGGCTGGCCACCCAGGTCGAGGTAGACGTCGTGTGCGCCGGTCTCGGCGGCGTCGTCCGCGGGCACGGTGTATGCCGCGCCGGATTCGAGCAGGGCGCGCACGCTGGCGATGTGCTCGTCCATCGTCTCGACCACGCCGATGTAGTCGTCCGGCGGAATCACGCGCAGCGCCTGCATGTCGGTGCGGAAGAGTTCGACCTCACTGTGCGCGAGGTCCTCCCATGCCACACCGTCTCGCTCGGCGCGCTCCAGCAGCGGATCGTCGATATCGGTGACGTTCTGCACGTAGCGGACCTCGTGGCCCAGGTCGCGCAGCAGCCGGCCGGCCAGGTCGAACGTGACGTAGGTGGCGGCGTGCCCCAGATGTGTCGCGTCATATGGCGTGATGCCGCACACGTAGATCGTCGCGGTGGGCCCGGGCCGCAGCGGCGCGACCTGTCCGGCGCTGGTGTTCCAGATCGACAGGGCGGGGCCGGTGCCGGGGACTTCGGGCAACTCGGGTGCGGGCCAAGACTTCACGCGCTCACCCTAGTCACCGGGCCGATCACGGGGCCGACGGGCGTCACCACAGCGGCCAGGGCAGCGCGGTGCGCTCCGCGGGCACCGGCGGAAAACGCCCGGCCCGGAGCACGGTCGCGGTCCGGACTCGCAGCGCGGCGATCTCCGGCGTCGACAACAGGCCGCGCAGCGTTCGCCCCAACACACCCTCGAGCGCCGTCGGCAGACCGGCGAGCCGGCGACGTTCGACGTCGAGGAGTGCGCTGCCCGCGAAGCCCCACAGCACCGTGCGCAGCTTCTCCTCGACGTGGAAGGACAGGCCGTTGTCGATCGCCCACAGCCGGTCGCCGTCATCGATCAGCGCGCTGCCCTTGCGGTCGGCGTTGTTGAGCAGCAGATCCAGCAGGGCGATCCGCCGCACGTCGTCCCGATCGGCGTGCGAGACGACGAGCGGCGCACCGACCGAATCCTCGGCCCGCAGCACCGGCAGGAATCCGCGCGGCACCTGCGACGGAGGATCGATGCGCAGCACATCGGCCTCGGTCTCGGGCGCAAGCGGGCCGACCCAGCGCTGCACCGAACCGGGGCCCGCCGGCCCGTCGCGCAGCACAGTGGGCGGCACACAGTCCAGGCCCATCGCCCGCGACATCTCGTATGCCGCGACCTCTCGGCGGGCCAAGGTGCCCTCGGGGAAGTCCCACAGCGGTCGCTCGCCACGAACCGGCTTGTATACGGCAGGAATTCGCAGGCCATCGCGGCAGGCCCATACGCGCAGCACGACGTTGGACGCCTCGACCAGGCGTCCCTCGACCTCCAGCTCGCCGCTCGCCAGCGCCGCGAGGACGTCGCCGTCAGCGCTTGTATCCGTTGGCACGGGGGCAGATGTGTCCGGAGGGCTCCAGTGGTCCACCGCAGAACGGGCAGGGCGGCCTGCCGCCGGCCACCATGGCGAGGCCGCGCCGGGCGAACTCGCGCGCGGCGGCCGGCGCAAGGACGACGCGCACCATGCTCGAGC
>CAYPQR010000525.1:0-2497 GCA_964412865.1 uncultured Intrasporangiaceae bacterium | reverse complement strand
TCCGCCGACGCGTCGTCCGGCATCGTCTGGCTGGCGCGCTCGGCCTCCACACGGCCCAGATAGATCTTCACCTCCTGCGACGCGCGCTCCTCATCCCAGCCGAGCACCGGTGCGACAAGGCGCGCGGCGACCGGAGCGGCGGCAACCCCCCTGTCCCATGCCTCGATCGAGATGCGCGTGCGGCGCGCCAGCACGTCGGTGAGGTGCCGTGCGCCCTCGTGCGACGCGGCATACACCAGCTCGGCCTGCAGGTAGTCCTCCGCCTCGGGCACGGGCGCTGCGAGCTCCGGCCGCTCACGGACGAGTTCGAGCACCTCTCGCGCCAGCGTTCCATAGCGGTGCAGCAGGTGCTCGACGCGTGCAATGTGCACGCCGTAGGTCGTCGCCAAACCCGATCGAGCGTTCCAGATCGCCTGGAAACCCTCGGCGCCCACCAGCGGGATGTCCTCCGTCACCGACCGCGGGATCGTGCCGTCCATCGCCTGGACGGCCTCGTCGATCGCGTCCTTCGCCATCACACGGTAGGTCGTGAACTTGCCGCCGGCGACGACCACGAGACCGGGTGCCGTATGCGCGACCACGTGCTCGCGCGACAGCGTCGACGTGCTCTCGCTCTCACCCGCGAGCAGGGGCCGCAGACCCGCATACACACCCTCGACGTCCTCCTGGGTGAGCGGCGTCGCCAGCACCGAATTAACGTGGTCCAAAAGGTATTCGATGTCGGCGGCGGTTGCCGCCGGATGGGCCAGGTCGAGCGCCCAGTCGGTGTCGGTCGTGCCGATGATCCAGTGGCGACCCCACGGGATCACGAAGAGCACCGACTTCTCCGTGCGCAGGATCAGCCCCGTGCGGGAGTGGATGCGATCGCGCGGCACCACCAGATGCACACCCTTGGACGCCCGCACATGGAACTGCCCGCGCTCCCCGACCAGCGCCTGCACCTCGTCGGTCCACACCCCGGTGGCGTTGACGATCTGTTTCGCGGCGATCTCGAACTCCCGCCCGGTCTCCTTGTCCCGGGCCCGCACGCCGGTGACGCGCTCACCCTGCCGGACGAAGCCGACCGCCTCCACACGACTCGCCACATGGGCGCCGTACGTCGCTGCGGTGCGGGCCAATCCGAGTGTGAAGCGGGCGTCGTCGACCTGCCCGTCGTAATACTGCACCGCGCCGGTCAGCACACCCTTCCTCAGGCTCGGCATCTGGCGGTATGCGGCGCGCCTGCTCAGGTGGCGATGATGCGGAAGGCCCGCGCTGTGGCCGGTGCCGAACGCCATGCCGTCATACAACGCGACGCCGGAGCCGACGTAGGCGCGCTCCCATGCCGGGTGCGACAGCGGATAGAGGAACGGCACCGGGCGCACCAGGTGTGGAGCCAGCCGCGTCAGCAGCAGACCCCGCTCCTGAAGCGCCTCGTGCACCAGCCCGAAGTCGAGCATCTCCAGGTAGCGCAGGCCGCCGTGGATCAGCTTGCTCGACCGGGATGACGTGCCGCTGGCGAAGTCTCGAGCCTCGATGAGCCCGGTCCGCAGACCGCGTGTCGCCGCGTCGACGGCCGCGCCCGATCCGACGACACCGCCGCCGACGATCAGGACGTCCAGCTCCTCACCGGATGCGAGCGCCTCGATCGCCTCGTCGCGCGCCTGCGGCGTGAATCGGGCACTCACTGCACATCCACCCAATCGAGCGTGCGGTCGACGGCCTTGCGCCAGCCGGCATACCCCTGGGCCCGCTGCTCGTCCGACCACTCCGGGGTCCAGCGGGTGTCCTCGTTCCAGTTGGAGCGCAGCTCGTCGGTCGACTTCCAGAAGCCCGTCGCGAGTCCCGCCGCGTAGGCGGCGCCGAGTGCGGTCGTCTCGGCGACCACCGGTTTCGACACGGGGATGCCGAGGATGTCCGACTGCAGCTGCATGCACAGCTTGTTGGCCGTGACTCCCCCGTCGACCTTCAGCACGTCGAGTTGCACACCGGAGTCCTTCGCCATGGCATCCGCGACGTCCTTGCTCTGATAGCAGATCGATTCGAGCGTTGCGCGCGCCAGGTGAGCGTTGGTGTTGAACCTCGACATCCCGACGATCGCGCCCCGTGCGTCGGAGCGCCAATACGGCGCGAACAGACCCGAGAACGCCGGGACGAAATACATGCCGCCGGTGTCCTTCACCTGCGCGGCGAGGCTCTCGGTCTCCGCCGCACCGGAGATGATGCCCAGCTGGTCACGCAACCACTGGACGGCGCTGCCGGTCACGGCGATCGAGCCCTCCAGCGCATACACGGGCTTGCTGTCGCCGAACCGGTACGCAACCGTCGTCAGCAGCCCCGACTTGCTGCGCACCAGCTCGTGGCCGGTGTTGACGAGCAGGAAGTTGCCGGTGCCGTAGGTGTTCTTGGCCTCCCCGGGCTTGAAGCACACCTGGCCGACGGTGGCGGCCTGCTGATCGCCGAGGTCGCCCCCGAGCGGGATCTCGCCGCCGACGGGGCCACGACGGAGCGTGGTGCC
>CAYPQR010000524.1:0-2510 GCA_964412865.1 uncultured Intrasporangiaceae bacterium | reverse complement strand
CCGGACGCGCTCGAGGGCGTCGTGCTGGCGGTCACCCTGCTGAAGGCCACCCGGGTCATGATCATCCCCCACACCCGGTGCGCGATGGGTTCGTCGACGCGGGAGGAGATGCGCGCCCGGATCAGCGAGTTCTCCGGCGGCGCGGACGTCAGCTGGCAGCCGGTGAGCACCGTCGCCGACCAGCAGGCCGCACTCGCCGACGACGTCGCGGCGGTGCGCTCACACCCGCTCGTGCCGGAAACGGTCAGCGTCGGCGGCTTCGTCTACGACGTCGACACGGGCCTGCTCACACAGCACGTCTGACGTGGCCGGCATGCGCATCAGTGGAGTCAACGTCCACCCGGTCAAGAGCACCGCGATCAGGCCGCTGCGACAGGCGTATGCGGCGCGACCGGGCCTGCGCGGCGACCGGGAGTGGATGGTCGTCGTGGACGACGGGTCGCTGCTCACCGCACGAGAGTGGCCGCGGCTGTTCGACATCACGGCCGACACCCCTGACACCGATCCGTCTGTGGACGGTGACCTTCGGCTGGCGGCCGAGGGGCAGGACGACCTGCGACTGGACACGCCGAGCAGCGATCCCGAGCCGGTCCTGCTGCACGGACAGCGCCTGACCGCGGTGCCGGCCGGTGATGCCGCGGACTCCTGGGTGGCGCGCGCGATCGGGCGCGACGACGTGCACCTGGTGTGGTGTCACGACCCCGGGGCGCGGTCCCTCAACCCGAAGCACAGCAGGGCCGGCGACTACACGGCCTTCGCCGACGGCTACCCCATCACGCTGGCGTCCACGACCTCCCTGACGCAGCTCAACACCTGGATCGCGGACGAGGCGGCGCGGCGCGGTGAACCGCTGCCCGAGCCGCTGCCGATGCAGCGGTTCCGGCCCAACCTGGTCGTCGACGACGTGCCGGAGCCCTTCGCCGAGGACGAGTGGCGCCGCATACGGGTCGGTGAGGTGGAGTTGCGCGTCGCCAAAGGCATCGACCGGTGCGTGATGACCACGATCGACCTGAGCGACCTGTCCAAGGGCAAGGAGCCGATCCGCACCCTGGCCAGGCACCGCAAGTGGGACGGCAAGACGTGGTTCGCGCGGCACCTGATCCCCGACACCGAGGGCACCATCCGCGTCGGCGATCCGGTGACCGTGCTCGAGTGACGGTCGCCGACGACTGGTCCGAGAGCCCTGCCGAGCAGGATTCGGCTTCTCGACGGGTGCGGGCCGCTACTTCGACTCGAGCCGCCCGAGCCGATGTCCACCGCCGGCCATCGACGACTGGAGGGCCTCCCACACGTCGTGGTCGATCCCGGTGACATGTCTCAGATACGCGAGCGTCACCTGCTGAACGAGCGCAACGCGCTCCGGGCTCTCGTCGGTCGTTTCCGCCACCCCATAGCCGGAGATGCCGCCCAGGAGGTGTTCTCCCCCGAACACCGTCAGCAAGCTCTTGCCCGGGCCGCTCAGATGGTATGGATCGGCAGACCACAGCGGCTCCCGGCCGGACATGCCGAGGTGGTCGCGGTCCCCGGCCACCACCAGTTCGGGCGCGGTGACGCGGGAGAAGTCCTGGTCCTGCAACCAGGGCGCGAATTCGCGCGCGCGTGGCGTCAGCTCGTCTCCGCCCGCTCCCGCGGTAGCCAGCACGACACCGGCCATCACCCGCGGGTCGCTCAGATCCTCCACGCCACCGGTCAGCGGATCGGTCACCCTCAGGCCGATCAGGACACCCGCGGTCTGCCCGCCGAACGAGTGCCCGGCCGCGACGACTCGGCCACGGTCGACTCGCCCCGACAACCCCGGCACCGCCGACTCGATGACCGCGAGCCGATCGAGCACATGCACCATGTCATCGACCCGCGTGCGCCACACCTGCGGCCACTGCGCATCGTCGGGTGTGAACGCGGACCGCCTGGAGTCCAAGAAGGTCGGTTGGATCACGACGAAACCGTGCTGGGCCCAGTGGTCGACCAGCGGCGCATAGGCGTCGTGGTCGGAGCCGAAACCGTGAGCAAAGAGGATGACCGGAAGATCGGTGCCCTCGACCGGGGCCGATACGCGCACCTGCAGGGCCTCGGGGCGCCCCGGTGCAGCCACGTGGATCGGTTTCACGGAGACGATCGCGTCTCCTGCTCGTCGCGCCGGAATGTCCATGCCTGTCCGTCCTCTGGTCGGTCGATTCTCGTCCACGCCGTACGCTAAGAGCTGACGTCCACGTGAGGGTCAAGTGTCGTGCCGCACATCGTGCGAGGAGGGTCATGCGGATCGGAGAACTGGCCGCCCGGACCGGTGTCAGCGTGCGTGCGCTGCGCTACTACGAGGAACAATCGCTACTCGTCGGCGAGCGCAGCCCCAACGGTCAACGGCACTACACCAGCGACGCGGTCGAACAGGTGGAGCTGATCCAGGAGCTGTATGCCGCCGGACTGTCCAGCCGGGTCATCGCACAACTCGCCGACCACGTCGCCGACGGCCGGGCCACCCCTGAATTGATCCGACGACTGGCTGCGGAACG
>CAYPQR010000523.1:0-2521 GCA_964412865.1 uncultured Intrasporangiaceae bacterium | reverse complement strand
CAGACCGTCTCCGAGTTCGGCGACCGGGTCACCGAGCTGGCCCTGCCGCTGGCCGCGGTGGTCACGTTGGACGCCTCACCCAGCCAGGTGGGTCTGCTGACCGCGGCCGTCTGGATCCCCAACTTCGTGTCGTTCCTGATCGGCGCGTGGGTGGATCGCCGGCTGCGCAAGCGACGGCTGATGATCGGGGCCGACCTCGCCCGCACGGTCATCCTGCTGAGCCTGCCGCTCGCCTTCTGGCTGGATGGCGTCACCCTGGCCCAGCTGTATGCGATCGCCCTGCTGACGGGGCTGGCCAAAGTGGTCTTCAACACGGCCTACGCGTCGTTCTTCGTGCGTCTGGTCAGCCGCGACGAGTTCATGGAGGCCAACAGCAAACTGTCGGCGACCCGATCGATCTCGAACATCGGCGGGCAGGCGGTGGGCGGTGCCCTCGTGCAGGCGTTGACCGCACCCGTCGCGGTCCTCGCCGACGCCGCGTCGTTCTGCTTCTCCGCCTTCCAGCTCAGCCGGGTCAAGACGAGGGATGCGACGCCGGAGCCGCCCGGCGAATCCCTGACACACCAGATCCGCGAGGGCATCACCTTCCTGCTGCACAACCGCCTGCTGCGCGCCGATCTCGCCTGCTCCTCGACCATGAACTTCTTCAACTTCATCGCGCAGGCGGTGCTGATCCTCTTTGCCAGCCGCACCCTCGGCCTGTCGGCCGGCACCATCGGCCTCGCCTTCGGCATCGGGGCGACCGGGAGTCTGCTCGGTGCCGTGGCCGCTGACCGGATCGCGGCCTGGGTCGGCCTCGGCCGGCTGATCGCCGTCGGCGCCGTCGTCTTCCCGGGCGCCGTCGCCATCGCCGCCGTCGCGGGCGGCCCGGTGTGGCAGCGTGCCGTCCTCATCGGCTGCGCGGAATTCGTCGGAGGGGTCGCGGTGATGTGCTTCGACATCCCGATGAACTCGCTCAAGGCGACGATCATCCCCGAGACGATGCGCAGTCGGCTCAGCGGAGCGTTCAACACCGTCAACTACGGCATCAGGCCGCTCGGCGCCGTCATCGGCGGTTTCCTCGGCACGGCCATCGGCATCCGCGAGACCCTGCTGGTCTCGGCGGTCGGCGGAGCCCTCTCGGCGCTGTGGTTCATCGGCTCCGGCATGTTCGGCGTGCGCAGCCTCAAGGATGTCCGCAGGATCGACCCGGCAGACCCGCGGCAGTCCGCTCGTAGGTCGCAGGTCGACCCCGCCTGAGAGGTCACCGCGTCGCCCGATCCGACCGACGCCTACACCTCGGAGAGCGTCATCGACGCCAGCCGCCGACCGGCGAGGGCGACGCCCCCGGCCAGCGCGACGGCCCCGGCCGCCACCGCATACGCCACCGGCACGGGAGTCTCGCCGGCGAGCTGTGATGCGGCGTGCAGCACACTGTCGCCCCACGACCTGGCCGAGAGCCACTTGACCGGCCCGATGAGTCCGGAGATCGTCGACTCCCAGATCAGCCAATACAGCAGGCAGCCGAGCACGCTGCGCTTCATCACCGTCGCCAGCGCGATGAAGATGCCGACGTATGCCGCGGCTGCGACGACTCCCGCGGCCAGCGACCCGAGCGCGAGACCCCCGCCGCCTCCGGCCAGCACCAGGGCCGCGATCGCCATCGGGATCGCCGCGCAGGCGAGGGCTGTGCCGAGCACGACGACGGCCTTGCTCGCGATGATGGTCAGCCGGGACACCGGCTTGGTGAGCAGATAGATGATCGACCCGTCGTCGAACTCGGAGTTGATCAGCGTGGTGGTGGCCAGCAGCGTGACGACCGGCACGACGATGCCGACGCCGAACACCTGCAGATAGGTCGCCTTGTCGTCCAGGCTCATGCCCGTGGTCGCGCTGCGCAGCACCGCGCCGAGTCCGATCAGCACGACCGGCAGCGCGATGAGCAGCCAGACACGGCTGCGGCCGAACAGCGAGCGCAGTGCGAGGCGGATGATCGGGGTGCTCATTGGTTCACCAGGTAGCTGAAGACGCTCTCCAGCGATTCGTCGGTGGGATTGAGTTCGAAGATGCGCACTCCGTGGTCCCGGGCGATGCGGGGCACGGCGTGGGCGAAGTGGCCCAGGTCGTCGGTCTCGACCTCGAGTGCATTGCGGCCGCGCAGCCTCGCGCCGCGCACCGACGGCTCGGCGAGCAGCAGGCTGGCGAGCAGGCGGTCGTCGGAGCTGCGGATCAGGTATTGGTTGGGCCGGTCGGTCATGAGCCGCCGGATCTGCGCGAAATCGCCCGACGCGGCGTGCCGGCCCGCGACGAGCACCTCGACCTGGCGTGCGATCTGCTCGACCTCTTCGAGGATGTGCGAGCTGAACACGATCGTGTGTCCCCGGTCGGCGAAGTCGCGCAGCAGCCCCATCATGTGCCGGCGCTGGATGGGGTCCATCCCGTTGAACGGTTCGTCGAGCAGCAGCACGGTGGGCCGGTGCACGAGCGCGGAGGCGACCTTGATGCGCTGCTTCATCCCCTTGCTGTAGGTCGAGATCCTGCG
>CAYPQR010000522.1:0-2528 GCA_964412865.1 uncultured Intrasporangiaceae bacterium | reverse complement strand
CACCATCCCGTTCGTGGCGAAGTCGACCGGTGTGCCGGTGGCCAAGGCCGCGGCGAGGGTCATGCTCGGCGCGACGATCGAGGAGCTGCGCACCGAGGGCCTGCTGCCGGCCGACGGCGACGGCGCGACACCCCGCGCCAGCGGACCCATCGCGGTCAAGGAGGCGGTGCTGCCGTTCAAGCGGTTCCGCACCACCGAAGGGCTGGCGGTCGACAGCCTGCTCGGCCCCGAGATGCGCTCGACCGGAGAAGTCATGGGCATCGACGACGACTTCGGTGCCGCCTTCGCCAAGAGCCAGCTGGGCTCGATCACGGGTCTGCCGGACGAGGGGATCGTCTTCGTGTCGGTGGCCAATCGAGACAAGCGGGCAATGATCTTCCCGATGAAGCGCCTGGTCGACCTCGGCTTCACGCTGATGGCGACCCGAGGCACCGCGGATGTGTTGCGGCGCAACGGCATCCCGGCGCAGGTGGTGCGCAAACACAGCGAGGGGCGCGGCCCCGACGGCGAGCCGACGGTGGTCGACCGCATTCTGGCCGGTGAGATCGCGATGGTGATCAACACGCCCTCGACCCAGGGGTCGCGGGCCGACGGATACACCATCCGTGCCGCCACGACCAGCATGGACCGGCCGATCATCACCACGTCGCAGCAACTCGGCGCAGCGGTGCAGGGCATCGAGGCGCAGCGCGGCAACACCTTCCGGGTGCGTCCTCTGCAGGAGCACGCGAAGGTGCTCGATGCCATCCGCCGGGGCGGCGACGAGGAGCGGGTATGACCGCGTTCGGCGCGCGGCTCGCGAGCGCTGTCGACGAGCGCGGGCCGCTCTGCGTCGGCATCGACCCGCATCCTGAACTGCTCGAGCGCTGGGGTCTGCCCGACGACGTCCGCGGGCTGCGGCAGTTCGCCGAGGTCTGCGTGGAAGCCCTCGCGGGCCGGGTGGCGATCGTCAAGCCCCAGTCGGCCTTCTTCGAGCGCTTCGGGTCCGACGGCGTCGAAGTGCTCGAGGACACGCTCGCCGCCCTCGCCGAGGAGCAGACGCTCAGCCTGCTCGACGTCAAGCGGGGCGATATCGGCTCCACGATGCGCGCGTATGCCGCGGCCTACCTGGGTGCGAAGTCTCCGCTGGCGGCGGATGCGGTGACCCTCAGCCCGTATCTCGGCTTCGAGAGTCTGCGCCCCGCCCACGACCTGGCGGCGCAGCAGGGTCGGGGCACGTTCACGCTCTGCCTCACCTCCAACCCCGAGGCCGCGGCGTTGCAGCAGGCCCGGGCGGGTGAGCAGTCGGTCGCCACCGCGTTGATCCACGCGGTCACCGAGCTCAACGCGGAACAGGGCGGGGACGGACGATGGGGGAGCTTCGGTGTCGTCATCGGCGCGACCGTCGGCGACACGCTGTCCGATCTCGAGGTCATCGACGCCCTCGTGGCGTCGAGGGCGCCGGTCCTGGCGCCGGGGCTCGGCGCCCAGGGCGCGACACCGGAGTCGATCCGGCGCACCTTCGGCGACGCCGTGGGCCAGGTCATCCCGTCGACGTCGCGGGCCGTGCTCTGCGCCGGCCCCAGCGTGCAGCGTTTGCGGGAGGCGACGCTTCAGGCGCAGGACGACCTCGCGGCCGCCCTCGGCTGACCCGGCGGGCTCCATGCGGACGTCGATGGTGTATCCGACACGGTTGCTGGGGGAGTGGGACCTGACGCGGGTGGTCGAAGACCTGCTCGCCATGCGCAGCGGACGTGTGCGGGGAGTGCTGCGGCTTCAGGATCGCGGCGACCATATCGACTGGGCCGAGAGCGGTGTGCTGTTCTGGGACGGCGCCCGGATGCCTGTCGAGCGGCACTATGCATTGAGCCAGCAGGACGGCCAGTGGTGGGCGTTCTTCGACGACGGGCGGGCGTTCCACCCCTGGCGTCCCGGCGAGTGGGTCGAGCACCTGTGCGGCGCCGACCGCTATCGGGGCCTCGTGACGATCGAGGACAGCGAACACTGGCGGGTCGTCTGGGACGTGCGGGGCCCGCACAAGGTGCAGCGCCTGACCAGCCGGCTCACCTCATCGCGGCGTCAGCCGTAGGCGACGCCGACCACGTAGGGTGGCATCGTGCCGACGAACGAACCCACCCCGCAGCCGCTGAAGCATCTCGACGAGTCCTGGACCGACGTGCTGGCCATCGTGGCGCACCCGGATGACCTCGAATACGGAGGCGCCGCAGCAGTCGCCCGATGGACGTCCCAGGGCAAACGGGTCTCCTACTGCCTCGCCACCAGCGGCGAGGCCGGCATCGACGGCATGGATCCGGCGGAGGCGGGCCCGCTGCGAGAGCAGGAGCAGCGCGATTCGGCCGCGATCGTCGGGGTGGACGAGGTGGAGTTCCTCGGCCTGCCGGACGGCACCCTCGAATACGGCCTGCCGTTGCGGCGAGACGTAGCGCGGGTCGTGCGGCGCCATCGCCCCGAGGTCGTCGTCACCATCAACCATCACGAGAGCTGGGGTCCGGGCACCCGCAACCAGGCCGACCACGTCGCGGTCGGCC
>CAYPQR010000521.1:0-2541 GCA_964412865.1 uncultured Intrasporangiaceae bacterium | reverse complement strand
ACCGCGGGCGTGGCCGTGACGATCGCGGTGGCCAGTAGTGCCGCGATCCCGCCGATCACAGAGGTGATCGCCACGGCGACGACGGCCGCCGCTGTCACCCACGACGAGTGCGGTGGCCACGCCCGCTTCATACGCCGCCTCCTGGTCAGCAGAGGTGATCCGCCGACGCGCCCTGAGGTCCTCCGCCACCTGTTCTCGCGACCCAATCGCCGTCATTATGTCAAAGTTGACATGCCCCGGGGTCGGTTCCGTCTCGTCAGGACGAGCCGTGTGGGGACGCGGACCGCGCGGGATCGACGTGCACGACGAAGCGGACCCTCGTGCTCTGCAGTGTCGCGGTCAGCTCCCAGCATCCCGGGGAGGGCAGGGTGATGGTGGTCGGCCAGAAGTGGATGACGCTGTTGTGGGGACCGGTCGCGGACGCATAGCTGTCCGGCTGCTGCGGATCACCCGTCGCCGTTCCTGGACCGTCGAGGCGCCGCGCGCTCAGTGACGGCGGTCCGTCGGCGTCGCTCATCCGACCCTTTTCGTCGAGGGTGAAGGTGTAGTACTTCAGCCTGGTCGACCCCGGCGAGACGGCACCCGTCGGCGGCTGGACCCACAGGTCCCCGGCTCCGACCCAGTCGCCGGTGAGGTCGCGCAGGGTCTTCGGCACCTGCCCTCGCGGAACGGCCTGCGTCACCGGACAGTTCGCGATAGGCGACGGCGTCGTCGCCGCGGGCCGTGGAGTGTCATCGGTGGCTGCGCCCAGACCTCTGGTGAGCGGTATGGCCGCCACGGCCGCGGCCACGACGACGGCCGCGGCGCCATATCCGGCGCGCCGGCGGCGTCGCATACCGTGTGCCTGCGACCTGGCACGAGCCGCCAGGTGCGGATGGGGACCCCTCGACGGGGCGTAGGTGTGCAGCGCGCGGCGCAGGCGGTCGGATTCGTCGTCGGTCATGGTCGTCCTCCTTGACGCAGGCTGCGCAACACCGGGTCGCGGCGCAGCCGCCCCAACGCCCGAGCCGTCTGGCTCTTCACGGTGCCCACCGAGCAGTCGAGTGTGGCGGCGGTCTCGGCCTCCGACAGGTCGAGGTAGAACCGCAGAACGACGGTCGCCCGCTGCCGCCGAGGAAGGCCCTCCAGTGCATGCAGCAGGTCGTGCCGGACCTCGACCGCGTCGAATGCCGACCCGCCGGCCCGGTCGTCGGACGGCTCGGGCAGATCAGCGGTCGGCCGCTCGGCCCTCCATGCCCGGTGCCACCAGGTGGCGTGGGTCGTCATGAGGATCTTGCGGACATAGGCCTCATGGCCGCCGGGGCGGATCCGGTCCCATCGCAGGTAGGCCTTGGCCAAGGCGGTCTGCAACAGGTCTTCGCCGCGATGCCAGTCGCCGGTCAACAGCCAGGCCGCCGTCAGCAGCGCCGGCGACCGCGCCTCGACGAAGCCGTCGAAGTCCGGGAAGCCCTCGCTGCCGGCCCTGGTGGCCCTCATACCGATCATTCACCGTCCTCCTGGTGATGCGGACCAGTCGAGATGCCCGGAAGGTTGTCAGCCGATCCGCACGGAACGCACCTTGCCACCGTCACATCGCGAGCGGCAGGATCGAGCGCATGACCTTCGACCCGCGCGTCCGCGCAGCAACCCCGGCCGACATCCCGCAGATCCTGCGGGTCATCGGCGACCTCGCCACCTACGAGAAAGCGCCGGAGAAGGCGGTCGCGACCCCGGACGACCTGCAGACGACGCTCTTCCCCGATCACGGCCACCCGTGCACGTTTTGCCACGTCGGGGAAGTGGACGGCCGGGTCGCGGGGATCGCTCTGTGGTTCCTGTCGTTCTCGACCTGGACCGGCAAGCACGGCATCTGGCTGGAGGATCTCTTCGTCGATCCGCAGCATCGCGGCACCGGCCTCGGCAAGGCGCTGCTCACGTCCCTGGCGCAGGTCTGCGTCGACCGGGGTTACACGCGGCTCGAATGGTGCGTCCTGGACTGGAACACCCCGTCGATCCGCTTCTACGAGTCGCTCGGTGCGCACCCCCAGGACGAGTGGACGACCTACCGGCTCGACGGCGAGACGCTGGTGCAGGCGGGTCGGAGTCACGCCGGCGTGTAGTCGTCGCCTCCGCCCCGTTCACGCCGTGCGGCCGGATGCGCACGGTCGGCTGCGCACCCCGACGCGAGCACCGGGGCGTCAGCCCGGCGGGTTAGGATGCCCGTGCGAACCGACCCGTGGCACAGCCGACGACTCGCGCACAACCGAGGGACCCCTGCGTGGAGCATTTCCTGACAACGATTCCGCCGCTGGCGGTCTATCTCGTCGTCGGTTTCCTCGTGGGCATCGAGAGTCTGGGCATCCCCCTGCCGGGCGAGACGATGCTGATCATCGCGGCGCTGCTGTCCTCACGACACGAACTCGCCGTCAGCCCGCACAGCGTGGCGATCGCCGGCATCCTGGGCGCCGCGACCGGCGACTCGATCGGATATGCGATCGGGCACCGCTGGGGCACCAAACTGTTCACCTGGCTGGGGCGGAAGTTCCCCCGGCACGTCAACGA
>CAYPQR010000520.1:0-2545 GCA_964412865.1 uncultured Intrasporangiaceae bacterium | reverse complement strand
GCCGCGTAAGTTAGTCTGACTCCGTGACGGATTCGCCTGGACTCACCGGAGCGACCCCCCAGGATGCGGCCCTGCTGCTGCGCCAGATCAAACCCAGACTGCGCGGTTGGCTGCACGCCGTCACCTGCCCCTTCGCCATCGCGGCGGGCATCGTGCTGTACTGCCTGGCTCCGAGTGAGAGGACCCGCATCGGCGCGGCCGTGTTCGGGCTGAGCACCGCCGTCCTCTTCGGCATCTCGGCCACCTACCACCGTGGCCGCTGGTCGCCGCGCATCGAGGGTCTGCTCAAGCGGTGGGACCACTCCAACATCTTCCTCGTCATCGCGGGCACCTACACACCGTTCGCCCTGACTCTGCTGCCGCGCGGCGAGGCGACGCACCTGCTGCTCATCGTGTGGGGTGGCGCGCTGCTCGGCGTGCTCTTCCGAGTGTTCTGGGTCGGCGCACCGAGATGGCTCTATACACCCGTATACGTGGCCCTCGGCTGGGTCGCGGTCTTCTACTTCGGCCCGCTCATGCACACCGGCGGCACCGCCGTCATCACGCTGATCGCCGTCGGCGGCGGCCTCTACACGCTCGGCGCCCTCGTCTACGGCACCCGGCGGCCGAACCCCTTCCCCCGGTGGTTCGGCTTCCACGAGGTCTTCCACGCCTGCACCGTGCTGGCCTTCGCCGCCCACTACATCGCGGCATCACTCGCGATCTTCCAGGCCCCTGCTCTCACCTGAGCCGTCGGCTCGCGGATCCTCCCCTTGGCGCCGCGACTCGTCCACGTCGCTCGCGGGCGGCTGCACCGCATCGTTCGCAGGCGCGTCCTCACCGTTCGCGGGTGTGTCATCGTCGGCCGTCGCAGCCCGCTCAACGCGTCCGGCCTCGACCTCGCCGGAACGCTCCGCGGCCTCCCGCTCCTCGCGCTCCTCCTGCCAGCGGACCCGGCGCAGATGCTTGTTCATGCTGCGAAACAGCAGCCAGCATGCGATCGCCAGACAGAAAAGCACCACGAAGCCTGCCAGGCCGGCGGTGACCTTGGTGCTCTCGACACCGCCCATCAGCCGACCTCGGCGGTCTTTCGCGGGGCCACGTCATCGATGACGATCGGCGGGACGGCACTCGTCGCGAGCCGGTCCGCCTCCGCGACGCTCGGCAGGCCCGCGAACAGGTCGTCCTCCTCGTCGGGCACCCGCACATACGAGACCACCCGGTCGAACTCCTCGGTCGGCCACACCTTCGCCTGGTCGGCCTGCGAGAGCGTGAAGAATGTGCCGTCGGGGTCGACCTGGGTCGCGTGCGCGAGCAGCGCCTGCTCCCGCTTCGGGAAGTATGCGGCGCACTCCACCCGCGTGGTGACCCTGCCGTCCGGGCGGTGCGCGTGACGCTCCATCCAGTCGGCATACGGTGATTCGCGCTTCATGTCGAGCAGCGCCTGGTGGAACGCGCTCATCTTCGCCCGAGAGAACCCGCGGTCGTAGTACAGCTTCAGCGGCTGCCACGGCGCACCCGCGGCGGGGTAGGCGGCCGGGTCGCCCGCGGCCCGAAACGCCGCGATCGTCACGTCGTGGCACATGATGTGGTCGGGGTGCGGGTAGCCGCCGTTCTCGTCATAGGTCGTGACGACGTGCGGACGGAACTCGCGGATCACCCGCACCAGTGCCTCGGTCGTGACGTCCAGCGGCTCGAGCGCGAAACAACCGTCGGGCAGCGGCGGCAGCGGGTCGCCCTCGGGCAGGCCCGAGTCGACGAATCCCAGCCACGTCTGGCTCACCCCGAGGATCTCGCGGGCCTTGCGCATCTCCTCTCGACGCACCTCCGGCAGGTTCCGCTGGATGTGCACGTCGTCCTTCAGCCGCGGATTCAGCACGTCGCCGCGCTCGCCGCCGGTGCAGGTCACGACCATGACGTCGTGCCCCTCGGCGACATACTTGGCCATCGTCGCCGAGCCCTTGCTGGACTCGTCGTCAGGGTGCGCATGCACCGCCATCAGCCGCAGACTTTCCGTCACAGGCCACCTCACCCGAAGTCGTATATGCAACGCCGCCTATCCTCTCATCCCATGAGGATCACCCGCCCTGCGCCCGGGCAGCTCAAGTGGTGGGTGCTCGGCACCATCGCGGTCCTCATCGGCTGCGCACTCGCCGTATGGTTCGGCATCTCCGCCACGCGCGGCGTCAGCTGGGCCGACGCCGGCTACCGCATCGTCAACTCATCCCGGGTCGACGTGACCTTCGACGTCATCCACCAGAACGGCCGGCCCGTCAAGTGCACCCTCGAGGCACTCGACATCAAGCACGCCCAGGTCGGCGAGGTCACGGTCAAACTGCCGCCCAGCGACTACGACTCCACCCGCTACACCAGGACGGTCAAGACGGTCGCCAAGGCCGTCACCGGCACGGTCACGCACTGCGCATACCGATGAGTGCCCCCACTGGCTCCCCCGCTTCGCTCCCCCGGCCACTCGACCAGCCAGGACTTCCTGAGCGGCGTGCCCAGTTTTGCAACGAACATGACATTCCACGAATGCTTGCTAGACTCGATGGTTCAACAAGGG
>CAYPQR010000519.1:0-2548 GCA_964412865.1 uncultured Intrasporangiaceae bacterium | reverse complement strand
AATGTGACGCAGTTATCCCTGCCATCCGGGAATGTGACCTGGATCTCCCGAAATCGCGCTCCTCAGGCTGTATTCGGCACCGTCGGCAACTCATGCATCGACCGCAGCGGCGACAGGAAGACCGGCAGGAAGGCACAGACCGACCCGCACGCTGCGACGTACAAGGCGGTGCGCACACCGAAATGCTCACCGATCACTCCCCCTGCGAAGGCGCCGAACGGCATGGTGCCCCACACGACGAAACGCACGGTCGCGTTCATCCGTCCCAGCAGGTGCGGTGGACACAGCGTCTGCCGGAAACTGACCTGCGTGATGTTGTAGGAGACCACGCAGAGGTCGAGCACGGCGAAGGTGACCGCGAGCAGCCAGGTGTCGCCACCACGCTGGATGACCGGCGGTATGAAGAAGAGCGCTCCGGACAGCAGAATGCTGATCCACAACAGCCGGCCCTGGCCGACCAGTGTCCCGAGGCGCCTCGTGACGAGCGCCCCGACGACGCCGCCGACCGCTCCGCTCATGAACACGACGCCGATCATCGACGACGAGAGCCCCAGAGTGCGCGCCAGATAGACGATCATGACGCCGAATGCGGCTGACGAGAAGAGATTCGAGACTCCGGTCGACATCGTGATGGCCCGAAGCAGCGGGTGGCGGAACACGAACCCGAGCCCTTCGCCGATGTCCTGGCGCAGCGATCGGACCGGCGACCGGTTCACCGGCGGTTCGCGGGCCTCGATCCGCCACAGCCACAGCGCCGACCACAGATAGCCCAACGCGGAGAACCACAGCACACCGATCGGCCGCAACCATCCGATCAGCACACCGCCGACTCCTGGGCCGGCCACTCCGGCCACCGACTGGCTCGCCTGCAACTTCGAATTCCCCTCGACCAGGTGCTCGGAACCGACGAGGCCGGGCAGGTAGCTCTGATATCCCACGTCGAAGAACACCGTTGCGACACCGAAGAGGGTGACGACGACGAAGAGCTGCCCGATCGTGAGCCACCCCACCGCATACGCCGCCGGCAGGCTCAGCAGGAGCGCGAAGCGCGCCAGATCGGCGGTGATCATCACCTTGCGCCGGATCATGCGATCGACCCACGCCCCGGCCGGCAGCCCAATGACGACGAAGGCGAGATGCTGCAGCGTCTCGAGCAAACCAACCTGGAAGGTGCTGGCTCGCAATTCGTTCACGGCCAGCAGTGGTATGGCGAGCAGGGTGATCTGCGCGCCGAATTGGCTGATCGTGTCACCGGTCCACAGCCGGAGGAAGTCACGGTGCCGCCACAGCACCCCTGACCTCCGCGATCCCGCCGCTGCCGTCCGATGTCCCATCGACTCAGCATGCGAGACTGGTTGAGAAATGTCAATCAGTTAGGATCGGGGGTATGCCGACGGCTGACGACGCGGAGGCGAAGGCGCTCTCCTCGACCCTGCGATTGCGCATCCTGCGGATCTGTCTCTACGAGCCCCGGACCAACAAGCAGATCGCCCAGGTGCTCGGCCTCAACCCCGGCACCACGCTGCACCACGTGCGCCGACTCGTCGACACCGGATTCCTCGCCGCCGACGCGCCACGCAGAGGTGTGCGCGGGGCGGCCGAGCAGCCCTACCGCGCGACAGGTAAGTCGTGGCGGTTGCGTGGCCCCAAGCCGCCCGGCAGTTCACATCTGCTGTTGCAGACCTTCCTCGAAGAGCTCGAGAGTGTGCCGCCGGACACGCTGCGCTCGACCCGGCTGGCCCTCAAACTCGGTGACGACGACTGGACGGAGTTCCAAGAGCGCCTGCAACAACTCCTGGACGAGTTCGCCGCCCGGCCATCGGAACCCACTGCGCAGCCCTGGTCGATCTACATCGGTTTGCACCCCGACAGCTCCAACCAGCAGCCCGAATGAGGCCGTGCGACGGCACCGCAAATCCGGTTGCCAACCGTTCGGTGCGTGGACCAGGATCGAGTGTGCTCTCCGACCCCGCGCTGCTTGAGGCGTATGACGACCAGTTGCGCACCGACGCCGAGGTGTGTCACGCCGACTCGCTGACCAGGCTCGGCCCACTCCACCTGGCCACACTGCCCGGACCCATCGGATTCATCACCTACCGCGACCTGTCCGGCGTGGACGACTTCGACGCGCTCGTGGCAGAGGCGCTCGCCCACTACGCCGATGATCCTCGGATCAGATTGGTGGAGTGGAAAACCCGAGCGCACGACGTGGCACCCGGGCTGCACGAGGCATTGGTCGAGCACGGGTTCGTCCCGGACGAGCCGGAATCGATCATGATCGGTGAGTCGGAACGCCTCGCGACCGACATCCCGTTGCCCGACGGGGTGCGGCTGCGACGGGTGACGGCGAAGTCGGACGTGGCCGCGATGTCGGCGATGCAGGATGAGGTCTTCGGCAGGGTCATGGGCCCCGAATGGGTGCTGCGCCGGGTCGCCGAGGACCCCACGATCGAGCTGTGGGTCGCCGAGGCCGGCGACCGAGTCGTGTCCGCAGGCCGGCTGGAACCGGTGGGCCACACCGACTTCGCCGGCCTGTGGGGCGGCGCGA
>CAYPQR010000518.1:0-2560 GCA_964412865.1 uncultured Intrasporangiaceae bacterium | reverse complement strand
CGCCGTTCGTATGCGACGCGCATCGCCCGCACGAGTTCGCGCACGTCGACGTCGGCCCGGCTGCCCGCGGCAACGTCGGTGACCGCGGCGGTGCCGGCCTCGACCTCACGGTCGCCCACGACGGCGATCAGGGAAGCCCTGCGCCCGCGTGCCCGGCGGATGCGAGCGCCGATCGAACCGTCGTGACTGACGACGGGTCGCAGCCCGGCGGACCGCGCGAGGTCCGCGAGACCTCGCGCGGCATCGTCGTGCGCCGAGGCGACGGGAAGGATCTCCAGCTGGACCGGGGCGAGCCACAACGGCAGCCGGCCCTCGTAGCGTTCGAGGAGGGCGGCGGTCACTCTCTCCATGGAGCCGACGGTGCCCCGGTGCACCATGACGGGTCGTCGCCGCGCACCGTCGCGGTCGACGTAGACCAGGTCGAATCGGTCCGGCTGGTTGAAGTCGAGCTGGACGGTCGCGATGGTCTCCTCCCTGCCCGCGTCGCCGACCATCTGGAGGTCCAGCTTGGGTCCGTAGAACGCCGCCTCGCCGTCGGCCTCCCGAAGGGGCAGCGCGTCGTCGGCAAGGACGTCCTGGGCGGCCCGCAACAAGGCCGATTGTGCCGCGTCCCATTGATCGGCGGTGCCCAGCCAGCCGTCCGCGTCGTCACGCTTCGACAGGCGCACGTGGTCGACCGGCAGCCCCATGATCCGCTGGGCACGGATCGCCGCGCGGAGCCCGCGGGCCGCCTCTGCCCCGACCTGGTCCGGACGGCAGAAGACATGGGTGTCGTCCAGGGTGATCTGACGGACCCGGGTCAACCCGGTCACGACCCCCGACCGTTCGGCGCGGAACATCGCTGCGCACTCGTTGAGCCGCACCGGCAGGTCACGATAGCTGTGCTGCTCGGCCGCGTAGATCAGCGCGTGGTGCGGGCAATTCGCCGGCCGCAGCACCAACTGATCGCCGCCCAGCCGCATGGGTGGGAACATGTCGTCGGCGAACTTGGCCAAATGGCCTGACCGTTCATACAACTCGAGCTTCCCGAGCACCGGCGAAAACACGTCGATGCAGCCATCCCCACGTGCGAGTTCCTTGGCCAGCCGCTGAAGTTCGTTCCGTATGACTGCGCCGTCACCCAGCCACAGCGGCAGCCCGGCACCGACCAACGGATCGGTGGCATACAGGGCCATCTCGCGGCCCAACTCGCGATGATCGGATGACATCGCGCTCTCCTTCTGTTCGGGGAGAGCGCGCGGAAACACGATTGCCCCGGAGCGCTCTCCGGGGCGAATCGTGCCTGTTCAGCTCATGATCGCGGCGCCGGAGTCATCCGGCGTCGTCGTCATGAACTGACTTCTCATGCGTGCATGATAGGCGGCGCACCCCTCGAACGGCAACGGAATTCATCGCACCGGCCGGCACTCCCTGGCCTCGACCTGGCGACCACAACAGTGCTCGAGCCCGGTCGCCTCACCCCGTCAGATCCAGGCCCACGTCACCGGTGGCCTGCCGCCCTTGGCCGACGAGGATGACGCCGTGCCGGCGCGGCGCACCCAGCCGGTCGAGCGAATGCGGCGCTGCATGTTGGACGCGTTGAGGTCGGCTTCGTGGTCGGGCCCGACGACCTGGTTGAGCCGGCGCTGCACCATGAGGGCATCGCGCGACGTGAAGGACTCCCCCATCAGGCTACGGGTCAGATCCTTGTCCGCCCAGAGCTTTTCGGAGAGCGCCACGGCGGCTCGCCGCACGATCGCATCGTGGTCGAACGGCAGGCCGCGCGCCTCCTCGACGGGCCGTTGGGCCACCGTGAGGTGCTCGGCCGGACTCGGCGGTGCCACCGCCGCCAGCTTGGTGATCGACAGCGTCGGCCCCCGCGGGTCACGGTCGGGATTGTCGAAGACGCCGACGTCGCGCAACACCGGAGCGCCCTCGACGCCGACCTTCGTCCGCAGTGCGCGGCGCGCCGCATCGTCGACGCGCTCGTGGCCCAGCAGCACGCCGGGCAGAGCCAACGCACCCTTGAACGGCTCGAACAGGCGCGCGCCGAGGGTGACGAGCAGCTGCCCGCGGGCGGCGTCATACCTGAAGGGCACGACGTCGATCGAGACCAGCGGCTGAGTGGTGTCCGTCATCGCAGCTGCGCCTCCAAGACCGCCCGCACGTCGGCGAACGACTGGGGTGCCACCGCCTTGCCGTCCTCCCAGACCGTCTCGAGCACGGATGCTGCCTCCTGCTCGGGCGTCGCCCGCTCGATCAGGGTGAGCCTGCCGTCGGCTCCGCGCAGCACCGCCAGGCGGCCGGTGGCCGACTTCTTCAGGCCGCTGTCGGTGACGGGATCCTTGAACAGGTCGTGGCCGACTCCGTCGACTTGCGCCCAGGTCGCCTTGACGGCCGAACCGAACGTGTCACGGGTCTGGTATTGATACGTGAACGACCCGACCCCGAACACGACATTGGTCGACGCGAATCCTTTCGCCTTCAGCCTCTCGATGATCTCCTGGGCGCGGGTGAGCGTGATCGAATCGCCATAGATGGCACCGATGTGGGTGTCGAGCTCGCGATAGCCGGATCCATT
>CAYPQR010000517.1:0-2571 GCA_964412865.1 uncultured Intrasporangiaceae bacterium | reverse complement strand
GCCGCCCGGTATAGATATAGCGACAGTCAGGGAGATAGTCAATGACATAGGCTAAACGGATGACAAGGGCGGTGGCGCGGCGGGCCTGCCGACGACCGCCGCGGACTCAGTCGTCGGCTGTCACCGCCGGCTCGCTCGTGAGACGCAGGAACTCCAGGTGCCGCTCATACTTGTCGAGCACGTCGTCGATGATCTGATTCTGCGTCCAGTGCATGACGTCGTAGGGCTGCCCGCCCTCGGCGAGATGCACCACGAGTCGCGCATAGCGGGAGCGACCCTCGACCAACTTCGTGCCGAACACCGGCACCGCGACCTCCGTCACCTCGACGCGATAGATGAACGGGTGATCCGGTGAGATGTCGACCGACAGCTGGACGTTGTCGGGCACCTCGTCGCCGGTGTCGGGCGTCTCCGTCTCAGGTCCGCGCGTCACGGCCGCCGGCACACCGCTGCCGTTGAGTTCTTCCATCACGTCACGCAGCGCCGGCGCGACAGCGTCCGTCAGCGCCCTCTCCACCTGCGGCACATCCGGGAAGTGGGTCGAGCGCCCCAGCCGCTTGCGCCACGACCGGCTGGCCTGCCCGTCCAACACGAGGGCACGACCGGACAGGATGCGCGGAAGGGCACCGGCGCTCGCGTCATACCGCTGCTGTTCGACCCGCAGCGCCCGATAGAGCCCGATCATGACCAGCACCATCACAAAAGCGAACGGCAGACCCATGATGATCGTGGCGTTCTGCAGCGCCGGGATACCTCCCACAACCAGCACGGCGGCCGTGAGCACGCCGGTGATCGCCGCCCATACGATGCGCATCCACGCAGCGCCGTCGTCGTGCACGCTGCGAAGGCGCGAGCTCAGGTTGGCCATCACGAGGGCGCCGGAGTCGGCCGAGGTGACATAGAACAGCAGGCCGACGAAGGTCGCGACACCCGCGATGAACAACGCCCCGGGATAGTGCTCCAGGAGGGTGTAGAAGCCGAGTTCGGGGTGATTGACGGTCATCGTGCCGAAGTGCTCGTCGCCGCCCCGGATCAGGTCGATGGCGCTGTTGCCGAAGATCGACACCCACATGACGATGTAGGAGAACGGGATGACCATGGTGCCGACCACGAACTGGCGGATCGTGCGGCCCCGCGAGATGCGTGCGAGGAACATCCCGACGAACGAGGCCCACGCCACCCACCACGCCCAGAAGAACAGCGTCCAGGCCGACAGCCAGTCGGTCGGCTGGTCATACGCGAAGGTGTTCATGGTCATGCCCGGGAAGTGCGTGATGAAGTCGCCGACGTTCATCACGATCGCGTTGAGCAGGAACATCGTCTTGCCGGTGACGAGGATCCACGCCGCCAGGCCGATGGCGAGCAGCACGTTGAGCTGCGACAGGAAGCGAATCCCCTTGTCGACACCGGTGGTCGCAGAGATCGCCGCCATGATGACGGCCAGGGCGATGAGCGCGATCTGGGCTCCGAGGCTCTGCCCGATGCCGAAGAGCTTCTCGAGGCCGACATTGAGCTGCACCACACCGATGCCCAGCGACGTCGCGACACCGAAGATGGTGCCCAATACGGCCGCGGTGTCGACACCCTGCCCCAGCGCACCGTCGAGCCGCTTGCCGAAGATCGGGTGCAAGGCAGAGCGCACCGCCAGCGGCAGGTTCAGCCGGTAGGCGAAGAAACCGAGCGCGATGCCCATCAGCGAGTACATCGCCCATCCGCTGATGCCGTAGTGAAACATCGTCCACACCGCACCCTCACGGGCGGCGTCGAGCGTGCCACCCTTGCCGGCCGGCGGATGCAGGTACTGCGTCACCGGCTCCGCGACCGAGAAGAACATCAAGTCCGTGCCGATTCCCGCCGCGAACAGCATCGCGGCCCAGGAGAATGTCGTGTATTGCGGCCTCGAGTGCTCCGGCCCGAGCCGGATGTGGCCGAAACGGGACAGCCCGAGATAGATGACGAAGCCGACCACCACGGTGGCCAATGCGATGTAGAACCAACCGAACCCGCTGGAGATCCATCCGACGACCGTGCCGAGCACGTCGGCGGCCTGATCCGGGTCGATCAGCGCCCAGACAGCGACGACGACAATGCCGACGGCCGATCCGATGAAGACGGGCTTGTTGACCTCCGGGCGGGGCGGAGTTGCCTGCACGGGAGCGTCGGAACGCGTTGAGCTGCTCATCACGCCTCCTGGGGCGAAGTATTGTGTGAGGGAGCCGGATTCGCCCGAGCGGCACTCGGTGGATCGGTGGTGGCGTCATACGCGTCGTTGCGCGGATCCCCTTGCGGCCACAGCGGCATCCCCTCACCGTGCTTGTAGAAGGGCACGTCGGACGGCGGCAGCGGAGTGTTGCCGAGGATCAGGTCGGCCGCCTTCTCGGCGACCATCATCGTCGGCGCATAGATGTTGCCGTTGGTGATGTAGGGGAAAACCGACGCGTCGACGACCCGCAGCCCGTCGACGCCGTGCACCCGCATCGTGGCTGGGTCGACGACGCTGCCCTCGCCCGTGCCCATCTTGGCCGTGCACGACGGGTGCAGCGCGGTCTCGGCGTCGCGTGCGACCCAGTC
>CAYPQR010000516.1:0-2581 GCA_964412865.1 uncultured Intrasporangiaceae bacterium | reverse complement strand
ACAGTTGGTTGGCGAACCGCAGCGCCAGGATGTTCTGCACCGTCTCCTTGCCGAGATAGTGGTCGATCCGGAACACCGCGTCGGGCGGGAAGACAGACTCGACGATCCGGTTCAGCTCCCGGGCACTCGCCAGGTCGTGGCCGAACGGCTTCTCGATGACCACGCGGCGCCACCGCCCGCGGTCCTGGCGGCTGAGACCCGAGCGGTCCAGCTGCCGACATACCGGCTGGAACGAGCGCGGCGGCACGGACAGATAGAAGGCGGTGTTGCCGCCGGTCCCACGCTCTTCCTCGAGGGCGTCCACGACCGTGGCCAGCCGGTCGAACGCAGCGTCGTCGTCGAACGTGCCCTGCACGAATCGCAGCCCCTCGGCCAGACCTGCCCACGCGATCTCGTCGAACCCGGTGCGAGAGCCGGCCTCGACGGACTCCCGCACCACCTTCGCGAACACGTCGTCGTCCCAGTCGCGCCGAGCGAACCCGACCAGAGAGAACCCGGGCGGCAGCAGCCCGCGATGGAACAGGTCGTAGATCGCCGGCAGCAACTTCTTGCGCGCGAGGTCACCGGTGACACCGAACATGACGATGCAGGACGGCCCCGGGATGCGGGGCAGCCTGCGATCGTGCAGGTCGCGCAGCGGGTTGACCTCGCGGGTGACGCGGGCCGGGCTCACGAAACCGGACCGGCGCCGCCGGTGACGGAGGCGATCGCGCTCATCAGCTGCGCGAGGCCGTCCTGGTGGTCGGTGATGTTCAGGCGCAGTACCGGGCGCCCGTGCTGCGCCAGCACATTGGCGTCACCGCCCGCCTGGGCCGCGATGAACTGGCCGAACGTGAACTCGCGGCCGGGCACCGGCAGATCCTCGTGCGGCTGCGTCGTGATCTGCAGATAGACGCCGTTGCCCGGACCTCCCTTGTGGTATTGCCCGGTGGAATGCAGGAAGCGCGGTCCCCAGCCGAACGTGACCGGCCGTCGGAGATGAGCGGCGAGAGCGACTCGGATGTCGGCCAGGGACTTGTCGGCAATACGGTCGAGATAGGCCATGACGGCGAGATACCCGTCCTGGGGCAGCTGCGCCAGCAGGGCCCGCAGGGCGTCGGCCACGCTCGACGCGTCACCCAGCCAGTCGCCGCCCGCGGTGCGCACCTGCACGGCCCCGTCCGTGAATGCGGGTGCCTGCGTGTCGCCGGTGCCGGCGCCGAGGAGATCGCGCGCGGCCTGCTTGGCGCTCTCGACATCGGGCTGATCGAACGGGTTGATGCCGATCAGCGCCCCCGCGACGGCCACGGCCGACTCCCAGAGCAGCATGGCGGCGCCGAGCGACCCGGACACCGCGACGGTCGCCGGCCCCTCGACCGGCGATTCGTCGTCGTCGGCGCGCAGTTCGACCAGGAGTTCGTCACCCGCCTGATCCGTCAGCGTCCCACCGCCGATCACGACCGGCAGCAGACCCTTGCCGAGCTTGCCGGTGCTCTCGGCGATGAGCTGCTCCGCCCAGTCGCCGAAACCGACCAGGCTCGTGCCGGCGTCACGGAGCACGATCTTGTCGCGCATCGGGTCGGTGCCGCCGAGCGCGGCGCCCAGCCGCAGGGCAGGGTTGGCGTCGTCGTCGGTGGACAGCACATCGCTGATCGCCTCCGCGTCGTCGAGGAGCGCCTCGACGTCCGCTCCGGCGAGTCCGCTCGGCACCAGACCGAACGCGGTCAGGGCCGAATAGCGGCCGCCGACGTTCGGGTCGGCGGTGACGACGTGATAGCCGGCGTCGCGCGCCTCCTGCTCCAGCGGGCTGCCAGGGTCGGTCACGACGACGATCCGCTCGGCCGGGTCGATGCCCGCGTCCTCGAAGGCCTGCTCGTAGGCACGTCGCTGCGAATCGGTCTCGACGGTGGATCCCGACTTCGAGGAGACCACGACCACCGTCTGCTGCAGTCGGTCGGCCAGCGATGCGCGCACCATGTCCGGCTGCGACGAGTCGAGCACGGTCAGCGGTACCCCCGCCGTCTCACAGATCACTTCGGGTGCGAGTGAGGAGCCGCCCATACCGCACAGGACGACGTGGTCGAGGCCCTTGCCGGTGAACTCGTCGCGCAGCGCCGCGATCTGGCCCACCAGCGGCCGCGAACTGCGGGGCAGACCGACCCAGGAGAGGCGCTTGCTCGCCTCCGGCTGGGCATCGGGGCCCCACAGGGTGTCGTCCTGCGCGAACAGCCGGCTGGCGAATGACTCCTCGACCAGCTTCGGCAGATGCGTCGAGACCGCCTCGGCGGCGGCGCCGGTGGCGGCGACCGTGACGCCGGAGGAGGTCGCGGTCACTTGGCCTCCCCCGCGAGGGCGCCCTGATCAGCCTTCGCCAGCTCCGATTTCACCGAGTCGAGCAACTGGGTCCAGGACTTCTCGAACTTGTCGACGCCCTCGGTCTCGAGCACCTGCACGACATCGCCGTAGCTGATGCCGAGCTGCTCCAGACCGTCGAGGACCTGTGCGGACTCCTCGTAGCGGCCGGTCACCTGGTCACCCTTGACCTCGCCGTGGTCGGCCAGCGCGTCGAGCGTCGCGGGCGGCATGGTGTTGACGGTGTTGT
>CAYPQR010000515.1:0-2581 GCA_964412865.1 uncultured Intrasporangiaceae bacterium | reverse complement strand
CTTTCCGGTCAGTAGCGGTTCGCGCTGCTCCATACCGCGTGACGCAGCCCCGGGTCGCGGCCGTCGGGGCGAAGTGCAAGGCTGGGGAAGAAGATCGTCGACCGCAAGGGCTTCTCGGGCGAGGAGGGGATGGCGACGCAGACCGTGATGCGACGGCCTTGGTGACCGATCACCCACGCACCAGAGCGAAGGCGCGGCACCCGGCCGGGGGCCGGGCCCGGTGGAAGATCATCCTCGCCGCGTTGTTCATCGCGGTCACGGTCTACGGCTTCCAGCAGACCGCCATCACGCCGGCGCTGCCCGTCGTGCAGGACGACCTGGGGGCGTCGCGGGAATGGGCGACGTGGTTGTTGTCCGGATACTTCATCATCGCGTCGGTGACGCCGGTCTTCCTGGGCAAGTTCGCGGAGCGGGCCGGCAAGCGCAACGTCTTCCTCGCTGCGCTCACGGCGTTCCTCATCGGGAGTCTGGGCGCCGCGCTGGCGCCGTCGATCGGGGTGTTGGTCGCGTGCCGGCTGGTGCAGGGGCTGGGCGGTGCCGTCTTCCCACTGTCGTTCGCGATCGTCCGCGACGAGGTGCCGCTGCGCCGGGTCGGCAGCGGGATCGGCATCCTGACCAGCGGATTCGGTGCCGGTTCGCTGGCCGGGTACGCCGTCGGCGGTCTCATCACGCAGCTGTTCGGCTGGCGCTGGATCTTCTGGATCGGTGCCGTGGTGCTGGTGCTGGCCACGGTCCTCGTCCGGTTCACCGTCCCGAGGTCTCCCTCGCGGGTCCATCGCGGCCTCGACACGCCTGGAGCGGCCTTGTTCGGGGTCGCGCTCGCCGGTGTGATCATCGCGACGACCGAGGGCCCGCAGAGCGGGTGGTCCTCGCCGTTCACGATCGCCATGTTCGTCGTCGCGGCCGTGGGGGCCGTGGCCTGGGTGCTGCGCGAACTGCATACCCCCGAACCGCTGATGGATCTGCGGGTGCTGTCGTCGCGCACCATCCTGTTGACCAACGTCGTCTCGATGTTCAGCGGGTATGCGGCGATCGGCGCCGGGGTGCTGCTCACCTTCATGCTCCAGGGGCGCACCGGGTCGGGGCTCGTCGCGTTCGGCCTCACGGCGGGGCCGCTGCTCACCGGCCTCGTGCTCGTGCCGCGTGCGGTCGGTCAGGCGATCGGCGGACCCGTGGTCGGCCCGCTGACCCGGTGGTTCGGGCCGGTGTGGACCTTCGTGGCCGCCATGCTGCTCATGGCGGCGTCGCTGATCTCTCTCACCGTATGGCGCGGCAACCTGTGGGCGATCGGCGGCGACCTGGTCGTCCTCGGTCTGGGATTCGGGCTCGCGCTGTCGGTGATGGGCACGATCGTGACACTCGGCGTGGACATCTCCGAGACCAGCGTGGCCACGTCGATCAACGCGGTGGTGCGGCGAGTCGGCGGGGCGGTGGGCGCACAGGTCGGCGTCGCACTGCTGGCCACGATCACGCTCGGCGCAGGTGGTGAACCCGCGCCCGCGGCGTTCACCACGGCCTTCGCCGTCGCGGCCGGGGTCGCCCTGGCGGGGGCCGTATGTGCGCTGCTGATCGGGCCGCATCGCCTGACCGGTCCGTGAACCTGCGCACTCCTGCGCGGGAGCATTCCGCATCCTTCAACTAGACTGGGGTGAGCGGAGCTTGCGAGTCGAGACGGGAGGCATGGCGATGCCACTTCCCGATCACGAACAGCGCATCCTGGAGCGCATCGAGCGCAGTCTGGCCGCTGACGACCCCCATTTCGCCGCTCGTATGAGCGTGGGGCCGCACCGCGCCGGCCAGCCGGCACTTCACCGCCACAGAGGTGTCATCGGTCTGGCCTGCGGTATGGCGCTCGTTGCCGCGGGCGCGACGCTGGGGTGGCCGCTGCTGGTGGTGATGGGTGCGATCGCGCTGGCGATCGGCTGCGTCAGCGCTCTGTGACCTTGCGGGCGGCCTGCTCGATCAGGCTCGCCGCGGAGTCCAGCCCGCCGGGGCCGAGTTCGGTGATCTCCTGCGCCAGGTCGTCACCGTAGTGCCGCCGGATCCGCTCGGTGAAGTTGTCGGCGGCCGGCCCGAACCGCGCTGGGCTGAGCTGTTTCCACTGCTGTGCGGCCTTCCACGTCTGCGCCTGGTGTGCCGGCGACGCGGTGTCGAGCCAGCCGAGCCACGATGCCGAGGAGAAGTGCTGTTCGGCGAGCGCCGCCAGGCCCCGGTCGTTGGTGCCGGTGGGGGTGCCCGGTTGCTCCTTGACCATCTCGACGAGCGCTTCGGTCAGGGTGCTGATGGTTGACGCGTCCGTGCGTCCGGAGGCTCTCATCTTCGCTAGGGCAGTGTCGTGGTCCATTGCGGTCCTTTCCCGTGCGTCGATCATGCGTCGCTACATCCCGAATACTACGGAGGCCTTGGCCGTTGCTGGGTATTTCGGGTGGCAGCCGCCGACGGAGTCGGCCACGGCATACCGGTCGATGCGGGCGCCCGTCAGCTCGAGCGTCGCACCAGCGGCATGAACACCTCGTCGACGATCGCCTCGGTGACGTCGTCGGGCACCGGTTTGAGGGTGAGCATCAGCTCCTGGCGATAG
>CAYPQR010000514.1:0-2584 GCA_964412865.1 uncultured Intrasporangiaceae bacterium | reverse complement strand
CTGCCGGAACTGGTCGTGCATCCTGCGAGCGCCACCACCGCGACGGTGGCCACCGAGGCGCCGTGGATCAACGTGCGACGTGCGGTGCGCCTGGACGCCCCGTTCATACCCGATGCGGACTGCTTGTTCATCGCTGGCTCCTTGGGGACTCATGGAGGCTCATGGGCGAGGGCGGGATCGGGATGAACTGCGGGTGGCGGTTCGCGTCGGCCCCGACGGTGCCATGTGCAGGTACGCTACTGGCACCGACCGGACGCTGACGATGACTATTTCATAACTTGGACGAAAGCGACATCCTCAGGCGCCATTCGGGCCGGTTCCGCCATCAGAGTGCGTCGTTTTTGCTGAATTAGTCTGCTGTCCGTTCGCGTTCACGCGTACAGCGCCGGCGATCCGTCCTGCGTCTGAGGTGCTGGGGCACGGTCGCAGGACGCGAGCGGATCCTGCCAGTGACTCATCGGTACGACGCCGATCGCCTGGCCGCCGGCGTCGAGAACGCGCCCCATCCGCTTGACCGTCTGCAACACGGTGAGCCGGTTCTGCACGTGCATGCCGGGGATCGCGTCGACGAGGCGGCGTTCCAGGTCGTGGATCTGGTCGATGTGCTTCAGCCACACGACGGCCACCAGCGACGGGCGGCCCGCAAGAGTCGCCGACAGCCTGGTCTGGCGCAGCCGGGCGACGGTCCGTGCCGCCTCGCCGAGGACGCCCACCGGCACCTCCATCGACATGATCGCCGAGACCGGCCAGCCGACGCGGCTCGCCGCGACCTCGGCGCGCAGCGAGATGGCGCCGGTGCGCAGGAGGTGCTCGGTCCTGCGGCGCGCGGTGGCCTCGCTGATCCCGAGGTGGTGACTGAGCTGCGCATACGTCGCCCGCCCGTCCCGCCCGAGGTGCACGAAGAGTTCGCGATCAACGTCGGTCAGGTGCGTGAGCGGGTCGCCGTGCTGTGCGGTCTGGGTCGCGCCCGGGTCGGATGAGGCGGGTCTGCGCCGGGGGAGCGCGTCGAGGCGCCAGTGTGCGCCGTCGCGATACAGCCCGGTGGAGATGCGCGAGTTGGTGTGGGTGATTCCGGGGATCTTGTCGACCCGGTGCAGCAGGTAACGCGACATCGAGTCGAGGCTGGTCGTGGCGACGGTCAGGAACAGGTCGGCGCTGCCGGCGGTGATCTCGATGGTCAGCGCGTGCGGGTCGCCCACGAGGGTCCGGGCGACGTCGACGGTGGCGCCGGCGGCGCACGTCACCTCGACGTAGGCCACGCAGTGGGCCGACCAGGTGACCTGGCCGGGGCTGGCCGTGACCCATGCGGTGCCGGTGGAGGTGAGTCGCTCCCAGTGCCGCGCGGCGGTCGCGGCGCTGAGTCCGGTGACGCGGGAGACGGCCGCCCACGACGCCCTCGGCTCGGCCTGCAGCGCCGTGATCAGGGCGAGGTCGTCCTCGGACAGGATGTCGGAATCGATCATGTCAGTGCCCTTCGTAGACTCTTTCCCGCATATTTCGAGCCTGGCCAACGGCTGGTGCCAGAGTATCCGTGAAACGGACGCCGCCGGTGAGTTTGTGGTCAGGAGAAGCCAAGTGACGCATGATGAGGGACTTCGCGATGATGCCCGAGCGCTGGCCGGCGACCTGACCCGGTTGCGTCACCGGTTGCACCGGCACCCGGAGATCGGCCTCGATCTTCCGGTGACCCAGCGGATCGTCCTGGAGGCACTCGACGGTCTGCCGCTGGAGATCTCGACGGGACGCTCGCTCACGTCGGTCACAGCTGTCCTTCGCGGCGGCGGGTCGTCCGGGGCCGGAGCGAAGCGGCCGGCGGTGCTGCTGCGCGGCGACATGGACGGCCTGCCGGTGACCGAGGCGACCGGCGTGGACTATGCGAGTGAACACGACGGTGCGATGCACGCCTGCGGACACGACCTGCACACGGCGATGCTCGCCGGCGCGGCGCGTCTGCTCTCGGCGCATCGGGACGATCTCGCGGGCGACGTGGTGTTCATGTTCCAGCCGGGCGAGGAGGGTTGGGACGGAGCCGGTCACATGATCCGCGAGGGCGTGCTCGACGCCGCGGGGACGCGCGTCCGCGCCGCATACGGGATGCACGTGTATTCCGCGCGATTCCCGCGCGGCGTGTTCACCACTCGGCCCGGGATCCTGATGGCTGCCAGCGACGGGCTGAAGGTGACCGTGCGCGGGCGCGGTGGGCACGGGTCGATGCCGCATCTGTCGCTGGATCCGGTGTCGGTCGCCGCCGAGATCGTCACGGCGCTGCAGACGATGGTCACCCGGCGTTTCGACGTCTTCGACCCGGTCGTGCTCACGGTCGGCACCTTCCATGCGGGCACTCGACGCAACATCATCCCGGACGACGCGACGTTCGAGGCGACGATCCGCTCCTTCAGCGCGGCCTCCAGGGGGCGGATCAAGGAGCTCGCGCCGCAGTTGTGCCGGGAGGTGGCGGCAGCGCACGGGCTGACCGCCGAGGTCGAATACCACGACGAATACCCGCCGACGGTGAATGCTGCGGACCCTGCGGCATTCGCCGCCGACACCGTCCGAGATGTCTTCGGGCCGCAGCGGTATGCCG